>JAQUEG010000099.1 GCA_028685275.1 Bacilli bacterium | reverse complement strand
GACTCCTTTTCTCTTGAAATATTGATTGTTTCCATCCCTTTGACAAGGCGATCATAAAGGAGATCATCAAAACCCACGAACGCTTTTAAATATCTGTCCATGAACAGTGCGACATCCGGGTGATGATAAATAATCTCTTTCACATCTTTATTTTTCAGACTTACATGATCATTTGAATCTTCTACGAACAGGTCAGACTTAAGCCCCGGGAACGCTTGCCAGTAAGAAGAAAGCTCATCGATTTCTCTTTTTGGCAGTCCCCCAAACATCGACGCAAAAATATCCCAACTCTCAGGGGATTCAGAAGAATCGACATAACGTGGGATATTAAGATTGTATTCATTCGAGCGAATTTCATCACGGCTGACGACACGAGCAAATTTTTCAACATCTTTTCGCAAGGCATACGTGTCTACAATCTTCTTGATATCGGAAGCTCGTAGCTTGTTATTCTTTCCCTCTTTCATGAAACCTTTAGAAGCATCGATGATGAGAACATCCGTACGAGCACGTTTTTGCTTCAACACCAAGATAATCGTCGGTATGCCTGTGCCAAAAAAGATGTTGGCTGGCAACCCAATCACTGCATCGATATGATTATTTTCGATTAGGTTTTTACGGATCGCACCCTCTTCACCCCCTCTAAAAAGCACACCATGCGGCAACACAATATTCATGATGCCATCTGGCTTGACATGGAAGAGATCGTGCAGGAGAAAAGCGTAATCCGCTTTACTCTTAGGTGCCACCCCAAAACGTGCATAGCGGGGATCCGATTCCTTACCCTCAGGATTCCAATGCTGCGAGTACGGTGGATTGGACACTACAGCATCCACATAAAGAGGCTCGTAAGTACCGACGGGATCGTTGTCCTCAAAATAGGGCCAGTCATCTTCCAACGTATCTCCGTTGCGCGTTGTAATATTGGAAGGCAAAATACCACGCATCACAAGATTCATGCGTGTCAAGTTATAGGTATTTTGTTTTAACTCTTGTGCGTAGTATTTGATGTTATTCGCATCATCCATATGCTTGGCGACGCTTCGGCCGATGTTGATGAGAAGACTACCCGATCCACTTGTCGGATCGTAAATCTGTATCTCTTTTCGATCCCTCAAATGATAGGCCACAATCTCACTCATAAGAAGCGACACTTCTTGCGGTGTGTAAAACTCTCCGGCCTTCTTCCCCGCATTGGCGGCAAAATTTTGAATCAAGTATTCATAGATATAGCCGAGGACATCGTAGTCCTGTCTGCCATCCATCGGAATGTCTTTAATAAGCTGAATGAGGTCACTAATCGCTTTGGTCTGCGAGCCTGCACTCTCACCCAATTTGGAGAGACCTGTCTGAAGCGTGTCAAAGATGCCGTCAAATACCTTTTTTGAGTTGCTATCAATGAGCCGACTAAACGCCGACAGCGCATCATGAACATGCGAGACGTCAAAATCTCTGCCCATTTTGAGCCACGTTGACAGCAGATGGTCGTAAGCGATGAAGTAGCCGATATTCCCTTGGATATACCGCACTGTTTCAACGTCGTCTTCTTTCAAGCTCTGGATATCCTCATCGGTTGCGCCGCTATTTTGCAAAAACCGCACTTGCTTATCAGACAAAAATTTGTAGAAGATGAAACCGAGGATATAGTCTTTGTACTCATTCGCTTCAATCTTTGAGCGCATCTTGTTTGCTGATTCCCAAATTTTAGCCGCCAATTGCTGCTTATTCATAGAGATCCCTCATCATATCCACGTATTTGAAGCTCGAAAAATTACCTAAACTAGCCATATTGTAGCAAATTGCATATTATGTTTCGCCAACACCACCTGTCCGGTAAAATGCGGCCACCCGTCCGCTGAAGGTGAACCAGTCGTCCGGTGAACGCGGCCACTCGAGGGCCGTTTTTATTTGTGGCATCCACGATGCACAAGGAGGGGGAGATGGCTTGTTTCAAAAGGAGCGTGTCAACCACGCTTGTCAGGGGCGCGTAAGCGCCGCGAAGCGGTTTATCCTTGACAAGCGAAGTGGATGACACGCTAAAAAGGCACAAGCCTTCTCCCTCTTTTATCCTACGGGGTGAATGCGTATTTTTGTCACAATGAATCTCACACGAGTTATTCACAATCCGATCCAAAATGGCTATCTGCCGAAAAAGTGGCCGCACTGACCGAAAGGGTGGCCGAGTACATCGGACAAGTGGCCGGATGCGCCGGATAGGTGGTGCTAGAACATCAAAATATTCAGCAAATACACTCTATCCTGGGCTCTCAATAAATAAGCACTCATTGACTCAGCCATACCGCAGCTTTACTATGCGTAGTAAGAACATTGGGAGTGTAAGTGATTCTCATGTGGAGGACATTCATGGAACTGTGGCAAGCCGCACTACTACTGCTGTTAACCTTTGCGGGAATTGTTTTCCTTGTGGTTCTTTATCGGCGCAGACGAAAGCTATGGACCGTCGTCACAGGATCGATATTAGGTTTCTTTTCCATCGCCCTCTCCTTCTATATCCTCCTCACATTACTATTTGTGAATGCGGTTGAATACCAGTTGCCGGATCGATCGATTCCAACGAGTCAAAATACAACCCTCACAACGACAAGCGTCACGACGACAACCGTTACAACCGAAGCGACTGCCGTTCTCCAACTTTATATCGACCCCGATCCCAACATTCATCCCGATGTCCTGGGCTTGAGAGAGCAACGATTGTCATCCGGTCCCTTTTCAAGACAGAACGAAGTCACGCGGTTTGTGCTTTGGAATTTTTTAAATGACCGATTTGAATTTGAACTGTCGCTCACTGAAGAATTCGCTGTCTCTGAGGGCGCGGGCTATGCCATCCTCTCAGACGCCTGCGAAGTGGCCATGAGCTACTACCTGTTCAGCGCCTACGACACCATCCATATGTTCACCGTGCCACCCGATGACGAGGGCATTGTCCAAGCACGCATCAAGCTCGAGTATTCCGAACCCGGATTCGACCAACTGGCAAGAGAAGCGGCCTGTCGCTTTATTCGCCGAAACCCTGTTCCCTTAGAGGGCTGGACAGACATTGAGAGCGAAAAAGCCTACGCCAAAAAAATCCACGACTACTTAGCGCGGCGCAACACCTATTCACCCGTCGGCTATGACCCCGACGCCATGTTGGGAATGGGAAAATACGAAGCCTGCCAAGAAGCGTACAACGCGCTTGTCTCCCAAGATGAAATGACCGTCTGCGCAGGCTACGCCCGCGCCTTCGCACTCATCGCGCAATACGCGGACATCAACGCGGTCTGGATATTGGGGAACGAAGAAGAGGCGACAAGCCACGCATGGAACATGATCTACCCCTGTGACGGAAGTGAGCCCGTTCTCGTCGACGTCACCTGGGACGACACCTCAAGCGAAGATGAGCCGGGGCAAGTTCTCGTAGAAGACATTTATTTCTATTTACCCGTTTCACCTGCGGATGAACATCTACCCAGTGAACTTTTTATTGATTTTTTAAATGAAATGAACGGAATGAAGTAAAAAGAACGACAGATTCACCATTGACGAATCAACGCCGGATGATTAGTCTACTTAGTTAGACATAGAATTAACTTGATCAGCATGTTGAAAAAAATCTTACAAAGCGTACGAGAATACAAGAGATCTAGCTATTTAGCACCTCTTTTTGCAGGTATCGAGTCGATATTCGACATCATCGTACCCACCGTCATGGCCTACCTCATT
>JAQUEG010000098.1 GCA_028685275.1 Bacilli bacterium | reverse complement strand
TTTTTTATATGGTCTTTAATAAATTTTCAAATTCGGTTTGAATTTCTGTTAGCCTTTCTTTCGTGGTTGCTTCAAATCGCATTGTTATATTTGGTCCGGTATTAGAAGCTCTAATTAAGGCAAAGCCATCATCGAATAATACTTTGCAACCATCAATGGTTAAAATATTATAATTTTTTTCTTGGCAATATTTTTTTACGGTTTCTATTTTTTTAAATTTGATATCATCGGGGACTTTTATTTTTAATTCTTCTGTTGAATAATATTGATTAATACCTTCTAACAGTTCGCTAACTGTTTTTGGTGTATGAGTTAATATTTCAATCATTCGTAATGATGCATAAATACCATCATCAAAACCATTAAATTTATCATTAAAGAAAATATGACCTGATAATTCACCAGCAAATTTAATATCATCTTCTATCACTTTTGCGCGCATATAAGAATTACCTGTCCGATAACAAATTGGGGTACCACCTAATTTGTTTATTTCATCTTCTAATGCTTTTGAGCATTTTACATCATATAAGAAACGTTTATCATCTAATTTATTAACTAAATCACGAATAATAATTATCATAAAGTGATCGGCCCCCATTGGTTTACCTAATTCATTTACTAAGCCAACCCGATCACCATCGCCATCATAAGCAAAACCAGCATCTGCTTTTGTTTCTATTACTTTTTGTTGTAAGTCTGCTAAATTTTTTTGAACACTTGGATCGGGATGATGGTTTGGATAATCAGGATTAGATTCACAATATAAGGGAATATAATCTATATTTAAAGATTGAAGTACTTTTTCAATAATAATGGAAGGGGTTCCGTTTCCACAATCAACTACTATTTTTCTTTTATAGGGACCTAAATTAATGGAATCAGTAACATGTTTAAGATATCGTTCTTCGATGTTTTCTTCTCTAATTTGTCCTTGTCCAGTAATAAATTCTTTCTTTAAAACTAATTGTTTAAATTCTTGAATATATTCGCCATAAGCATTATAAATGCCATTAAAAGTTATTTTAAAACCATTATATTCTTTTGGATTATGAGAACCTGTAATCATAATGCCAGAAGATGCTTGAAATAAACCTAATGCATAATAATACATTGGTGTAGTAACTAAACTAAGATTTATTACGTTAATTCCGGTTTCGGTTATACCTTGTGCTAGAGCTTTAAATAATGCTGGTGATGATTCTCTATTATCATAACCAATAACTGTTTCTTTTTTGTTTTCCTTTTTTAATTTTGTTCCAAAAGCAAGTCCAATCGTATAAGCGACATCAATAGTTAAATTATCATTATAAATGCCTCTAATATCATAACCACGAAAAATATTTTCATCAATTATGTTTGCTATTTTCATATTTATTCACGCCTTTCTTTTATTTCGTATTTTTATTATACTATATATAATGATTAAAAGGAATAAGGGGAGGCTTTTATTTAGCAATGGTTTACATATTATACATTAAATGATATAATAAAATATATAAATATTAGTAAATTATAATAATGTAATAAATTAAGGAGGAAATAAAATGAAAATACCAGTAATAATTATGGCAGGTGGGAGAGGAGAAAGATTAGGAGAATTAACAAAAGATATTCCCAAACCAATGGTTCAGGTTGCTGGTAAACCTTATTTAGAGCATTTAATAATGAAGTTAATCGATAATGGGTTAGATGAATTTATAATAAGTGCTGGCTATAAAGCAGAAGTAATTATTAATTACATTAAAGAATTAAATCAAAGATTGAATTTAAATAAACCAATTCAAGTTATTGTTGAGCCAAGACGTTTAGGTAGTGGTGGTGGTGTGAAATATGTTATGGCGGAAGCTAATGTTGATAAAGCACTAGTAGTAAATGGTGATGTCTTTATCGAAGGTGATATTAGTGAAGTGGTAAAAGCACACCTTTTAACTAATGGGCAAAGTAATGATATTACGATGGGAATTACTTTAGTTGATAATGTTGGCCAATTTGGTGAAGTGTTCACTGAAGGAGACCGTGTTATTGAAATAAAAGAAAAAACTGGACGTGAGGGTTCGGGATGGATTAATGCTGGAGTATATGCGGTAAATAAAACTTTATTAGATAATGAAGATGAATATTTTGAATTTTGGCAATTAATTCAAAAAACATTAAATGATAAACCAAAAAAAGTTGGCTATGTTAAATTTCCAGGGAAGTTTATTGATATAGGTACCAAAGAAAAATTGGCGGAAATTAGATTATATATGCAAAAAATACGCTAATATATAGCTGATAATATTAAATATATGTGTTAATAAGCATATATAATTTTAGGATTGCAGGGAGATAAGTATGAATGATGTTTTATTAAAAAAATTTACTAAATGGTTTAAAAATATTACTGATTACTATAAATCATTAGTTTTATTAACTAAAAATAATGATAGTATTGGTAGTATTAATGAATGGATTGTTGATAATTATTATGTTATTAGTGAACAAGAAAAATATGTTCGTAGTGAATATAAATATAGCAAAATAAATCAAATTAATAAAAAAAGACAGGATCAGTTATACAGTATAATTTACAATTATTTAAAAACTAATAATTATAATTTAAGTATTTCTGATTTATTTGTGAATTTAAATCGTTATCAACAAGAAACTAAAGACTATTTTACTTATAATGAAATTCATTATCTTTTTATTATAATAAGAATTATTTTAATTTATAAATTAAGTAGTTTTTCTGATTTACTAGAGGATAAATTAAAGCAAAGCCAAGAAGTTAATAAAATTTTTAATGATATAAATGAAAAATTAAAACATAATGACACTATCAATATTGATGATTATATTAATATTAATCAAGATTTAATTGAAAATCATTATTATATGGAACAAATTAATTATAAGTTAAAAGAATTTAGTCCATTATTAGATGAGGCATTTATTAAATTAAATGAATTATTATTAGTTCATAATGTTTCTTTAAAAGAGTTAATAAAACGTTCGCACGATGATAAAGCGAAAGAAAATATTTTAATGATTAATTTGTTTCATTCTTTAAAAAAGATTGCTAAATATAAATTAGAATATTTTTATTTAAATATTAGTTATACGGAAAAAGTATTAATTAGTGAAGATGTTAATATATATAATGAAATGTATGATAATAATAAGTATGAATATCGTTTACAAATAACGAAAGGTGCGAAAAAAAGAAAGATAAGCGAATATGAATATGCTTCTTTATTAGTAGAAAAAGCTAATCAAGACCAAAAACATATTGGTTGGTATTTATTTAAACCAAAAAATTATAAAAGGCGAGCATTGTTTTATATATTAACTATTGTTTTAGGAACAATATTATTATCTTATATAGTAGCTAGTTATTTTGGGATGATGATATTTTGGTTATCACTAATACCAATTAGTGTTGTTGTTATTGAAGTATTAAGTCAGATTCTTGCTAAAATAGTGAGAACTAAAAGTTTATTTAAAATTAATTTTGAAGGTAATTTACCACCTGAATATAGTACGATGGTAGTAATTCCTACTCTTCTTAAAAATAAAGAAAAAGTAAATGATATGTTTGAACGATTAGAAATATATTATTTATCAAATCAAACTGATAATATTTACTTTACTTTGTTAGGTGATTCACCGAGTGAAGACACTAAAGATGCTAAATATGATGATGAAATTATTGTGGCATGTATCGAAAAAGTAAAAGAATTAAATGAAAAATATGG
>JAQUEG010000097.1 GCA_028685275.1 Bacilli bacterium | reverse complement strand
TCAACTGCTTTTAAAACCATTTTGGCATCACTTAAAAATGCCTCCTTTGTTGCATTATTAATAATCCCACTTATAGATGGAATCGCAATGGCTAATATAATAGCTAATATAACTATTACTGCTAATAATTCGACTAACGTAAACGCTTTCTTTTTCATTTTATACCTCGCTTTTCTACTACTATTATTACTCTTAACATAACATCTTATTCTTTTAAAGTCAATAAATTACGCACTATTTAACGTTGTTAATTTTTTCCATTATAAAATAAATTTAAAATAAAAACAGATTTTAGTTAACACTAAAATCTGTTAAATTTATATTAATGAGCCCGTTAATGGGTTACTTACTTTGCATATTTTGATTTCCAAAAGATCCACCCAATTGTGATTCTCCCATTTGTACTAATCGCCTAGTAATTTCACCACCAACAGAACCATTAGCTCTCGAGGTTGCATCTGGACCTAAATTAACGCCAAATTCATTTGCAATTTCGTATTTCATTTTATCAATGGCTTGTTTTGCTCCAGGAACAACCATTCGATTAGTGTTATTGTTGTTAGCCACTTTTTTCACCTCCTATACATTTATAGAATGTGAAAAAATACTTATATCATACATAAAATAACTTGGTAATTAATACCTAAAGCAAATCTTGATAATCATTTACTGTTAAAGCCTTGATATTTATTGTTTCAATATTGGACAAGCATTCATTTATCAATTTTTGGTAGTCAAAATTTAATTCTAAATCATTACATTTTTTGGTATTTGGATTTATAACAGGATGCTCTGGAACAAAGATAGTACAACAATCTTCATATGGCAAAATACTAGTATCATACGTACCAATTTTTTTGGCAAGATTTATAATTTCTAATTTATCAAAGCAAGCAACTGGACGAATAACAGGAATATTAGTTACACTATTTATTGCTACCATACTAGTTAAAGTTTGACTTGCTACTTGCCCAATTGATTCACCATTAATTAAGGCATAACCATTAATTTTTTCTAATAACTGGGCACTAATACGATACATCATTCGGCGCATTATGGTTATTATATAACTAGGATCAATATTTTTATAAATTGCTTCTTGTATTTTTGTAAAAGGAACAATATGTAAATTAATATTTCCATCATATTGATTTAATATTTGAGCTAGTTTAATAACTTTTTCTTTTGCTTCTATACTAGTATGTGGTGGTGATTCAAAATAAATACAATCAATACTAATTCCTCGTTTAATACTTAAAAAACCAGCCACAGGTGAATCAATCCCACCACTTAACATTAATAGACCTTTACCTTGAATGCCAACTGGATAACCACCTAAACCACTAATTTCATCAGTATATATATAAGTACCATTATCTCTAATTTCAATTTTTAATAATAAATCAGGTTGATGGACATTAACTTTAATATTAGAAATATTTTGTAATATATAAGCACCAATTAATTTATTAACTTCCATACTATTTATAGGAAAATTTTTATTAGCTCTTTTCGTTTCTACTTTAAATGTTTGAAAAGAATATTTTTTACATAAAGTTAATACTTTTTCTTTAATAGTATCAAAATCACTATCAATTTTATAAGCAATAACAATTTTATGAATACCAAATATTTCTTTTAATTTATTAATTACAATTTCCTCATTAGCTTTTTCTAATATTAGATAAATACGATTTAAATCTTTCTTAATATGGAATTGTTCACCTTTTAGTTTATCATTTATATTTTGATATAACTTATTAATAAACATTTTAATATTACCCTTTTTAGTACTTAATTCACCATATTTAATTAAAATTAATTTTTTCATTATTATTCTTCCCTCTTTTTTAGATTTAATGCTTGGTACTCTTTAGCAAAAAAAGTTAAAAATTGCTCTATTTCTTGTTCAGTCGTTAAATAAGAAAGACTAATTCGAATTGAAGTTGCTGCTTCTTGTTCATTTTTATTTAATGCTAAAAGAGAAGTAGAAAAAGTATCAAGAAGGGAACAAGCACTTTTAGTCGAAAAATAAATTTCATGTTTTTCCATCGCCCGAATAAAAGTTTCTGGTTTTATTTGATTCAAACTTATATTTAAAATATGCGGAATACTATATTCATTACTATTAATAGTAATCTCTGAATATTTTTTTAATTCTTTTTTAATTTTTTGATTTAATTTTAATACTTTTTGATATTTTATTTCTAAATTTTCAAAACTTAAACGTAAGGCCTTTGCCAAGGAAATGATTAATGGTAAAGTTGGTGTTCCACTACGATAAATAGTATTACTTTTACCACCATGAATTATTGGCTCTAATTCAATATTTTCTTTTTTTATTAAACAACCAATTCCCTTTAGACCATAAAACTTATGTGCTGAAAAACTAAAAAGATCAACATTTTCTAAATTAATATTTATTTTACCAACTGCTTGCGTCCCATCAACATGAAAAATTACTTTTGAATATGCTTTTAATAATCTACCAATTTCCATAATTGGTTGTTTTAGCCCAATTTCACTATCAACATAACAAATCGATACTAAAATTGTATCTTTCGTAATCAAACTTTTTAAATGGCTTAAATCAACTAATCCATTGTCTAATAAGTTAACATATGAAATATTAAAACCTTGTTTTTCTAAATAATTAAGTGTTTCTTTAATTGAAGCATGTTCTAATTTAGTAGTAATTATATGCTTTCCTCTATTTTTATAAAAGAAAGCAACACCTTTAAGCGCAAGGTTATTTGATTCTGTTGCACCACTAGTATAAATTATTTCGGACTCTTTTACTTTTAATAAATTAGCAATTTGTTTAGTTGCCTCATTCATTAATTTGTTTGCTTCTTTCCCTAATTGATGTAAAGAATTTGGATTCCCAATATAATTACGACATACTTTATTAAAAGTATTTAATACTTCTTCATTAACTGGTGTTGTAGCACTATAATCTAAATAAATCATTCATATCACCCAAAAATAGTATACCATATATTTTAAAATTAAATAAAATATAAAAAAAGAACTACTTTTTATTGATAGTTCCTTTATTAATATATTTTTTTATTCAGGAATAGATAAAGATTTAGCACGTCCTTCTTCCGTTTTTTCTTTCCCAGTTGTATGTTGCATTTGTGATTTTTCAGCAAAATCTTGTATTTTGTGTTTAAAACTCATTATTTCATTTATTAAAACTGTTTCGCCTTCTTTTAATTTGATTTCCCTTTCATTTAATTTCGCTTCTCTTTCATTCAATTCTTGTTCACGGTTATTCAAGGTATTTTCAATATTTCCGACATTAGTTTCACGTTCAATTATATTTTTTTGTTTTAAATCTAATTTTTCGCTTATATCTTGCAATCCGGATACTTTTTTAGTTATTTCATCTTGCTTCGATAATATTGATGTAATTTCATTAAATGATCGAGAGATATCATTAAGAACCCCATCTAATGTTTCTTTAAGATCGACAATATAATCATCCAAACTTTTTTCTTCAGTTTTACTTTCAATTTCTGTTGATTCTGGTTTTGATTCATTTACTTCTTCTTTTTGAATTGGTACTTTTTGTTCAACTCTTCCTGCATCAACTGTCGAAACTGATTCCTCTACTTTAGCTTCTGACACTGGTGATTCGATTTTTGGTTGAAGTTTTTCTGCTAAACGAGCACGCAACTCTGCTTCTTGTGCTTGTAAATCTTGCACCTTTGTTTTTTCTGTTTCAATTCTAGTATCAAAAGGTTTTTCAGCA
>JAQUEG010000096.1 GCA_028685275.1 Bacilli bacterium | reverse complement strand
ATGATATGAAAATGAACAAGAAAGGTTTTACATTAATCGAATTACTAGCAGTTATCGTAATTTTATCTATAATTATGTTGATAGCAACACCTGCTATTGTAGGTGTTATTGAGGAAGCAAGACAAGGTGCTGCTAAGAATGCTGCACTAGGGTATATTTCAGCTATCGAAAATTATGTTATGGGAGAACAACTTAAAGGTGATGAATCAGCATTGGGCATGAATGATACTGTTACTGAAAGTACATCTATTCCGCACCGTGGAGACAAACCAAGTGAAGCTAATCTAACTCTGTCTAGCGGCTTGGTAGTGTCTGGGACTATGACTTTTGGTACTTATCAATTTACTGTTTCTGATGGAAGCGTATCACTAACACCATAAAAATAAAAATAATTAAAAGGCGCAACTTATGGTTGTGTTTTTTTAATGCCTAAACATATTGTAAGACATATTTATCTTTTAATAAAATTAAGGTATAATATTAGCAGTGAGGTTATCTATGAAAAAAAATAAACAATACATTATATCTTTTTTAATTCCTATTATAATTTTTTTGATGGTATGTTCTATAGCCAATATTAATTTTTGGGGAACAAAAAATTTTATAGTTAGTGATTCTAGGGCTCAATATATTTCATTATTCTCATACTTAAAAGAGGTTTTGAAAGGAAATGCATCTTTGTTTTATTCCTTTTCTAAAGGAATGGGTGGCAGTATGTTTGGAACATTTGCTTATTATTTGGCCAGCCCATTAAATTTATTGATTATCTTTTTTTCTAAAAAAGCATTAGTTAGTGGGATGTTATTAATTCTTACTTTAAAAATTGGATTATCAGGGTTAACGATGTTTAGTTATTTGAAACGAAAATATAATAGAGCTAATAGTATATATATATTTTCAACTAGTTATGCTCTAATGGGATATGTAGTTGTTTATTTTTTTAATATTATGTGGTTAGATGCTATTTATTTAGCGCCACTCCTTTTAATTGGAATTGATAAAATTATCGAAGGTAAAAAATCATTGTTTTATGGAATTGTTTTATTTATGGCTATCTTTAGTAATTATTATACAGGTTATATGTTATGTGTCTTTTCATGTTTGTATTTTAGCTATCAATTATTATTAAATTATAAATTTAAAGAAGATAAGGATAAAATTATTTCCTCAATTATAAAGTTTCTTATAACTTCAATACTCGCTGGATTTATGACGTCTGTTTTATTATTACCTTCATTTTATGAATTATTTATTAATGTTGGACGAGGTGTTAAAACTAGTTCTCATATTACTGTATTTAATGGTGATTTCTTAAAAATATTTTCACGATTTTATATGTGGTCTCATAATTCTGATAATGTATTAAATTTTGGAACAGTGGCTATATATTCGGGTGTTATTATATTACCATTAGTATACTTTTATTTTGTTAACAAAAATATTAAAGTTAAAGAAAGAATATTGACAGGTATTTTCTTGACTTTATTGATTTCTGGTCTTTTTATATTACCTATTGATTTCTTTTGGCATGGATTAAGCAATCATAATAGTTTTGATTACAGGTATTCTTATCTGATTTCTTTATTTTTGATTATAATTGCTTGTAAATCATTTTATAATATTAAAGGAATTGACTTAAAACATTATTTATTATTTTTAGTTGGTTATTTGATATTATCGAACTTAGTAATTTTACAACAATATAATTTTTTAACTTTATGGTCAGTATATGTATCAGTTGGCCTAATTATTTTATATTTATTACTATTTTATTTTTATAATAGAGTATGTAATAAAGAAAAGAGAATTCTCAAGTTTTTGTTAATAATTTTAGTATTATCCGAATTATTTGTTAATTTTTATTTATCAATTTATAAACATAAATTTGATTACAAGATGGAATATAATGATTGGGTTGAAGTTGTTGGTGTTGAAGTTGACAAAATAACACCTTCAACTGATTTTTACCGAATAGAAAAAGAATTAAATTATTCTTCCATTGACTCGATATTACTAGATTACAATGGTGTCTCTACATTTTTATCAACAATTAATGAGAAAAGTAGGCAAATAATTAATAATGTTGGTCATCATACAGCAGCATCTACAATAGCTTACAATTTTGGTGCCAGCATAATTACTGATTCTATGTTTGGGATAAAGTATTTTATTGCTAGAAATAATAATCTTGATTATGAAGTTATTGATAGTTTTAAGTTTTCAAGTTTTAATGGAATTTTATTTAATGAGTTGAAAAGTGATGTATTTATTTATGAAAATGATCATGCCTTATCACTTGGGTATATGGTTAATAATAAGGTCAAAGATTTTATTAATATTTTTAGCCAAGGTAAGATTATTAATGTATTTGAAGTTCAAAATTATATGTTAAATGGTATGGTTAACAGTAAAGATTCATATTTTAAACCATATAATATTTCTATAATTGATGATAATAATTTTAATGTCTCTATTACTAATGATGAGGATTTATATATAATTGTCCCTGTAAATATTAAAGGTCAAGATTTAAAAATAAGTATTTATATAAATGATGAACAAGTTCATGTGTATAATTATTATAGAAGTGGGATTTTTAAAATTAGGAATAAGTATCTAGACTCAGTTGTTAATTTAAGAATTGAATCAGAGTTTGATCAAGAGTATATACCGTCTGTGTATTACTTCGATAAAGAGATGTTTGCAGGGACTATAGATGAATTAAAGAAAAACCAAATGGATATTATAAATCAAGAAAAAAATTATATTAAAGGAAAAATAAATGTATATGAGGATAAGGATGTGCTTTTTACTACTATCCCTTATGAAAGGGGATGGACTATAAAGGTTGATGGTAAAAAGATAGATTATTATTCAGTTTATGATGCTTTTATTGGAATTGATTTAGATGTTGGAGAACATGAGATTGAATTTAAATTTGAACCACCCTTATTTAAGTTGGGTTTAATTATTACTTTTATTTCTTCAGTTTTATTTGCTCTTTATATGAAGTTTGAAAAAGAAATTATTGATTTTTTTGTTAATATCTATGATCGCTATGAAGAAATTATTAATTATTTAATAGCGGGAGGATTAACAACGGTTGTTAGCATAGGGACATATGGCCTGTTTGCTAAAATATTTAATATTAATTATATTGCTAGTACTGTGTTATCCTTTGTGTTTGCTGTTATTTTTGCTTATTTTGTAAATAAGGTATTTGTATTTAAAACAGACTTTTCTAGTAAGAAGATGGTAATTAAGGAAACTTATCAATTTATGAAATATCGAATATTGTCATTAGTTATTGATGTAACATTGATGATATTGTTTGTAGAGTTATTGCAAATTGATGATTTAATTGCTAAAATAATAGTTCAAGTCGTAATTGTTGTTGCTAATTACTTTTTTAGCAAAATATTTATTTTTAAAAAATAGAAGTAGGTGAGGGTACTTGTTAAGTAAAAACATTCGAAATTTTTCTATTATTGCGCATATTGATCATGGCAAGAGTACTCTAGCAGATCGTATTTTAGAACTAACTGGTGCGATTACTGAGCGAGAGCGCCAGGCTCAGCTTCTTGATAGTATGGATATTGAACAGGAACGTGGTATTACTATTAAATTAAATGCTGTTCAACTGAAGTATCATTATAAGAATGAGGATTATACATTACATTTAATAGATACTCCAGGTCATGTTGACTTTTCTTATGAGGTATCTCGTAGTTTAGCGGCTTGTGAGGGTGCTATACTGGTAGTTGATGCTGCACAAGGTATACAGGC
>JAQUEG010000095.1 GCA_028685275.1 Bacilli bacterium | reverse complement strand
AGGCTCCATTTGGTGGAGGGATTGCAACTTGCGATCGACCACATTGATGAAGTTATTCGGATCATCCGGGGATCAAAAGATGAAGATGAGGCGAAAAGAAGCCTGTGCGAGCGCTTTGGATTGTCTGAAAAACAGTCGCAGCATGTCGTCGACATGAGGCTGGGACGCCTTTCGGGCCTTGAGCGCGAAAAACTCATGGCGGAGCATGAGGATCTAACAGGGAAAATCGCGGGTTTCCGACGCACCTTAGGCGATCGCGAACTGTTAAATGGCGTGATGAAGGAAGAACTGCAGCAGATCGCGTTGCGGTACGGGGACGATCGCCGTACGGAGATCATGCCCGCGGGCGAGTTTGAGATCGATGACGAAGATCTGATTGAAGAAGAACAGGTCGTCGTGGCGATGACGCACGCCGGTTACATCAAGCGCATGCCGGTGGACGTGTACAGCGCGCAACACCGCGGAGGCCGCGGCATTACCGCTATGCAGACGCGTGAAGATGATTTTGTCGACACGATCATGATCACTTCAACGCACCAGATTCTGCTGTTCTTTACGGACTACGGCAAATGCTATCGATTAAAGGGCTACCAGATCCCTGAGTCGGGTCGTATGGCGAGGGGGATGGCGATTGTCAACCTTCTGCACCTTGAGCCGGGCGAGAAAGTGCGCACCCTGATCAAGATCGATTCCTTCGACCAGGGCGGTTATCTTGTGACGGCCACCGAAAGCGGCATGGTTAAAAAGACAGCGCTCTTAGACTATTCCAATATTCATAAGCGCGGGCTCATCGCGATTAATCTGAAAGAGGGCGACCGCCTAGTGAATGTCCGGCTTTCGGATGATGACCACGACATTATCTTGGTGACCCGAAAGGGTATGTCCATACGCTTCCCCGAAGCATCGATTCGTTCGACGGGTCGCAACACCATGGGTGTCCGGGGGATTAACCTTGGGAAAGAGGATTCTGTGATCGGCATGATCGCGACCGATTCTGAGGATACGCTCCTAGTCGTCACAGAGCATGGTTTTGGCAAGCGCTCGCGCCTGTCGGACTACCGCGTGCAGAACCGGGCGGGCAAGGGGCTGATTACCTACAGGACGACGAAGAGGACAGGAAAACTTGTGGGGGTTGCGCAAGTCAATGACGAAGACGATGTGCTTTTGATCAACGACCTGGGTATTATCATTCGCTTCAGGGCCAGTGAAATTCCTGTGTTGGGGCGCAATACCTCGGGGGTGACCCTGATGCGCAGTCGCGAAGGACTTGTCGTGGACATGTCGATTGTCACGGCTGAAGAAGATGAAGAACACGAAACGATCAACGGGATGGAAGTTCCCATTGATCCGGATGACGAACCGCTTGTCACGGAAGAAGATGAAGAGGAAGGTCTTGAAGGTGTACAAGATGAGTGAGAAAAACGATACGAAAATGACAACAAAACAATTGAAACGAGTAGAGATCCCAGTGGAGCAAACTTGGGATATGGCCAGTGTTTTCCCTGATCTTGATGCCTGGGAGCAGGCGTTTTCAGAACTTTCAACGCGTCTGGGCGAAGTGGTAGCTTACCGAGGACGGCTTTCTGAATCGGCGGATACGCTTTACCAGGCGATCAAAAACCGTGAGGATATCATCGATGGCCTTATGCGGGTCGGCATCTATGCCATGCATCGAAGTGATGAGGACACGGCCGATACGACCTTCATTGCGATGAAGGGTCGTTTTGGGGCCCTCATGGCGCAGGTGATGGGCGCGGATGCCTGGTTTGAACCGGAATTGGCCAATGTCCCCGAGGAGACGCTCGATCGATTCATCGAAGAAAAGGCGGAGCTGTCCGAGTACCGTCACTTCTTTGACAATATTTTGCGTGAAAAAAAATACCAACTGTCCACTGAAGAGGAGACGCTTCTAGGTAGGGCCAGCCAAATCCTTTCAAGCCCGGAGGAGATCTATGGCATCTTGTCGAATGCGGACATGAGCTTTGATCCCATTGTGAACGAAAAGGGAGAGACGGTTCCCATGTCGCACGCCCATTACAGCTTGTACCTTGAAAGCCGTGATCCGCGTGTGCGCCGCGAAGCTTTCGCTAGTATGTACAAGAGCTTTGGCCAATTTAGGAATACCTGCGCGACGACATTGTCAAATGCGATCCGGTTCAATACCTTCAATAAGGATATCCGGGGATTCAAATCAGGCCGGGAAGCCTCGCTGTTTAGAAACGCCATCCACGAGTCGGTGTATGACAGCCTTTTAGAGGCTGTGAATGAGCGCCTGCCGCTCCTTCATCGTTATGTGGCGATGAGCAAAAAAATACTGGGACTCGACGAACTGCACTCTTACGACATGTATGTCTCGTTGGTGGAGGATGTCGATCCGCATTACAGCTTTGAGGAGGCAAAGGAGATCTTGTTTAAAGCCCTGGCCCCCTTGGGCGAGGAGTATATCGCGACCCTGAAGCGCGCTTTTGACGAGCGCTGGATTGACTGGGCCGTGAATGTTGGGAAACGCTCCGGCGCATACTCCGGCGGGGCGTATAACACGAATCCTTTCATCCTGATCAGCTGGCAGGGCACTTTAGATAACCTCTACACCCTGGCACACGAGTTGGGACATAGCCTGCACTCGTACTTCACACGCAAGTCGCAGCCGTTCCAATACGGAGACTATTGTATTTTCTTAGCGGAAATTGCCTCGACTTGCAATGAGATTCTTTTGACGGATTATCTGTTGAAGACAGCGACCGATGACAAGATGAAGGCCGCGGTGGTCAATCATTACCTCGACGGATTCAAAGGGACCGTGTTCCGCCAGACTCAGTTTGCGGAATTCGAGTACCTGATCCACCGGGCAGATGAATCCGGTACTGCGCTGACAGCGGATTACCTGAGTGAGCTCTATGGTGAACTAAACAGGAAGTATTACGGCGAGGCTTTGACCTTCGATCCCGATATTGCGAACGAATGGGCGCGCATCCCGCACTTCTACTACAACTTCTATGTGTTCCAGTACGCGACGGGCTTTTCGGCGGCCACCGCTTTCGCAGAAGCGATCTTGAATGAAGGACAGCCGGCGGTGGACCGCTATCTTGACTTCTTAGCGTCGGGTTCTTCTGACTGGCCGATCGATGTGTTAAAGAAGGCGGGTGTGGACATGACGAAGGCAGAGACAATCGTCAAGGCGCTTGACGCCTTTGAGCGTTCGCTGGATGAGATGGAGGCGCTGGTTAAATAAGGCCTATGGATACTTTTCTTTACATTCTCGGTTTGGTAGTCGTGGCGCTTGCCATGGTGGGCATGGTGGCGCTGTTGCAAAAATTGCAAAAGCATAAGGTGCGCATGTGGGCGAAAAAGCGCCCCGACTTAGATATTGAGGATGAGTCGGAATTTGATTAATTGAGTCTTTTCTTGCTATAATGAACGCCCGGCAGGGGAGTGAATGCATAGTTAGCATAAAACTCCCCGGCCGGATGAAGCAAGTGTGGCTCAAGTTTTGCGGATTGAATCCTTCAAATAGCGAGCGCATAGGCATTATGAGCGATTCAGGATGCGCAAAAATTCGTTTGAAAACATTTGAAACAGCAGTTGACAGGAGTGAATATGCCTGTTATCCTAGCAAGGCGCCTTTCGGGAGAAGGGTGCGGTTGGACCTTGAAAATTGAACAGTGCGAAAAAGACGGGACCTTAATTTTGAGTAAGAATTGAGGAACACGGACAACAAGTAATTAAGAGCCAAAAGGCTCTCATATATACATGAGAGTTTGATCCTGGCTCAGGATGAACGCTGGCGGCGTGCTTAACACATGCAAGTCGAACGGGGGTT
>JAQUEG010000094.1 GCA_028685275.1 Bacilli bacterium | reverse complement strand
TAGTAACAATATTAGAACTGGCTCTAAATATGAAAAATTATTAAATAATAAAAAAAAATACGAAGAATATGTTAAAACTAAAATGAATGAATATGATATTGATGTTTTTGCATATCCAACAATTAAAACCAAACCAGTTACGATTGCTAATAGTACTTCTATAGTTAATGCTACTACCAGTCATACCATTGCACCTACTATTGGTTGGCCTTCGATTAATGTACCCCTTGGTTTTGATCGTGACGGTTTACCATACGGTTTACAATTTACTAGTGAACCCTTTACGGAAGGAAATTTAATTGCTATGGCTTATGCCTATGAACAAAAAACTAATCATCGAAAACCACCTTCTATCGCTCCTAATTTATATAAAGTTCCAACCGAAATAACTTTATTATTACAAGAAGTAAAAAAAGTAAATAAATTAAATCTAAAAGAATACACTAAGGAATCAGTTAATAATTTAAATAGTAATTTAGACAAAGTAAAAAATTACATATCTAACTATAATGATAGTACTGAAGATCCTAATATGCTACTAACTAATTTAAATAATAAAGTTAACCAATTAGAAAAAAATAAAACTATGAAATTATATAACTTAATTAATAATAAACATTTTCTATATTTATTAAGTGGCTTTATAGTATTTAGATTATTAAAAAAAATAGCAAGAAAAAAGAAACAAAAAAAACGTAAAAAACACAAAAAAAGTAGATTCTAAATAGATTCTACTTTTTTTTATCGTTATATTTAAAAATATAACGCATAATTATAAATGTAAAAGGAATTGATAGCAAAGATAACACTAAAGCACCATATTCTTTTGGTAAACCACCTATTTCTACTACTAAATAAATACCAATGGTTTGAAAAAACAAAGTTGGTAAATTACTTAAAGGGAATAATAAAAACCGTTGCCATGTTGGTTTAACTTTAAAAGTAATATAACTATTTAAAAAGAAAGATATAGTCATACTTATAATAAAAGCAAATAAATTAGCAATAACATAATAAACATTAAAATAAATTAATAATAAATAAATAACATTATGATTAAAAGTATTAATAAAACCTATTATTACAAATTTAATAAATTCTAATTCTAAGAAAATATTTTTAATTCTTTTTATCATCATTAATTACTTCCTTAATAATATATACTGGTCTTCTTTTAACTTCACCATAAGTACGTGCTAGATACTCACCAATTATTCCAATTGATAATAATTGGATTCCGCCTAAAAAAAGAATAATACATGCGAGAGATGCCCAACCAGCAACAGGGTTTCCATAAAATAAAGTATTAACAAAAATATATAATAAATATATAAAGGCTATTAAACTAATTAAAATGCCACTAAAAGTAGCGATTCTTAAAGGAAACGTTGTAAAAGAAACAATTCCTTCAATTGCATACGAAAACAACTTCCAAAAACTCCATTTTGTTTTTCCCGCCGGACGTTCAATATTTTCATATCCTAAATACTTAGTTTTAAACCCAACCCAAACAAATAAACCTTTAGAAAAACGATGATATTCTTGTAATTTTAATAAAGAATCAACCATGCTTCTTGTCATCATGCGATAATCACGAGCTCCATCTACTATTTCTACTTTAGTCATCTTGTTAATTAATTTATAAAAAGAACGAGCAAAAAAAGTTCTTATTGGTGGTTCTCCTTTTCTATTTATACGATAAGTAGCAACACTATCATATTCTTTAGTATCTAAAATCTTGATCATTTCCCTTAATAAATTAGGTGGATCTTGTAAATCAGCATCCATAACAACCACATAATCACCAGTACTATATTCAAGACCTGCTAACATCGCTGCTTCTTTGTTAAAATTACGACTTAAATCAATTACATATACCTTTTTATTCTTTTTACATATTTTACGTAATTCATCTAAAGTTTTATCTTTGCTTCCATCATTTACAAAAATAAGTTCGTAATTGATTTTTATTTTTTTTAATTCTTCAATAATAGTATCATAAAAAATTGATACCATTTCTTCCTCATTATAACAAGGAACAATAATTGATAATTTCATTTCTTTACCTTCTTTCTTTTGGTTAAAATATAATCAATAATAAATAAACCAAACCCAATTTCGCTTAATAATAAGCCACTTTTATAACCTGGAGCTTGATATGTAATCTTTATTTTATAATTACCTTTTTTTAAAGGGAAACCAATAAAAGCTTGATTTACTTTTTCATATTTAATCTTTTCATTATTAACTAATACCGTAAATCCTTCATCATAAGGAATGGTTGTAGCAAAATAACCATCTCTAGTCACCTCAATATTACCAATAATCGTATCCCCAATTGTTTGATCTAAATCAACAATAAAAGGATTAATTTCTTCAATTTGATTAGCAACATATTTATAATCTAAACTATATATTTTTATATCACTAATTTCAAAATGACCTTTACTAAATTTAAGATTTAAATAATCTTGTTTATTATTATTGGATAAAGTATATTGAAATTGATAGTTTTCATTAAAATATAACCATTGCTTACAAGTTAATTTATTAGTAACATCATTAATAGTAATACTAATATCACCATCACTACAATTTGGTGCTTTTTGTAAAATAAATTCAATAAAAATTATTTGATCACTATAATCATCTAATAATTCTAAATTAATAGTATCAGTTTCTTTAACATCAATTATATAAATACCGTTGTCTTCATTAATGCTTATATTATCCCCAATTTCATAATTAAAAGCAAGTTCTATTTCATTAATTTTAGTACTAAATTCATTATTATCTTTATTATTAATTATAATATTATTAATTAATGCTTCACTTTTATAAGGAAAAGATAACTGGTTTAGAGTTTCATTACTTAATAATGATGATGAAACATATCCAAGGGGAAAAACATCATCATTTTTATATACTTTTAATTTATTATGGGAATTTATTAATTCATATCCAACTGGTGCCTCATTATCACTTATAATATATTTTACACCCATTAATGTTTGAAACATTATATTATTAGATTGCGTAGTTAATAAATTATTACGATAAGGAACAGCATTCATTATTACATCATAAAAAAATTGATGATAATTTTTATTATAAGTTGATGAATAAATGGAAGTTTGATAGTAACGGGCATTATAAACCTTATTTACAGTATGGGATTCATTACCTACAAAATCATTCATCCGATAAAAACTTTGATCATTTTCTACCACGTTTGTAATTAATACCATTTTTTTATTATTAAAGCTATTATTATATATTTCTTTATTAACTAATGATTCATTTATATTAACTAGCAAACTAGATAAAAAAGCAACCATAATAATAAATACATACAACAGTTTAATTTTCTGTTTTTTTATTGACCATATAATAATTATAGTTGTAATAATTAAATCTAAGTAATAATGGTATTCAATGTTATGCCCAATTAATAAAGTAAAAATAAAAAATATTACTATACCTATAATTAATTTTTTAGCATTAATTTCATTATTATTAATTGCTGTTAAAAAGATAGCCATAACCAACCCAACTAAAGGCATAAATGGAATTAACGATTTCACTCTAGCATATAACATTCCATTTAATAAGTAACAAAAAAGAGGAATTATCAAAATAATAGATAACGTAATAGTAATAAAACGAATTTCTTTCTTTGGTATAAAATAACTACCGATTAATGAAATTAATGCGATAGCAGTAAAACCAATACCATAACCATTATATAATAATGCTTGTAAATTAATTCTTGGTATTAATAAAGACAACCAATTAACTGGATTATCAATTACTGCTCTACCTTGCATAATAACTAACGCAGAGATCGGAAGAGC
>JAQUEG010000003.1 GCA_028685275.1 Bacilli bacterium | reverse complement strand
TTAACATATTGATTGGGAATTATTTCATCAAATCGTTTATACATATACGCAATACTACTTTGGGCTTCTTCTTTGGTGACATTAGAAAAATTAATATGACCTTTCGTATGATTACCAATATCATAACCATTATTAATTAGCCACTTAATAATATCTTCATTATATAATGGTTGTTCAAATAAACCTTCATTAAGAAAAAAAGTAGCAGTAATATTAAAATCAGAATATTTCTTTTTATAACTTTCTAAAATACCTACTGCTGAATTAGGATCAATAATTAAGTTACCATTTTCTTTATCTAATACTTTTATATTATTTTGATTACCATCATCAAAAGTTAATATAATGGGACTTTTGCCTAATTCAACATTAATATTACCATCAATATAATCCTTTAATCTAATCATACGATATCCTTTTTGATAATACATTTCTAAATCATTTTTAAAAGCTTCTATTGTCCGATTATAACCATCCTGATCAACATTACCACCTATTGAAAAGGTTTCTTCGTTTTTAAGATTAACAATTCCATGATACATCATAATAGGTACTTTACCCAATTCATTAACTTGGTATTTTTGATATGTTTCAATATAGTTTTCCCCTAACGAAATAACCACTATTAATTTAGAGCCTTTTACAATTTTCGTATTTGATTTTATACTTTGATTAATAACATAACCTGCTTTAACTTTATTACTATACTCTTCTTTTATTTCTAACAATAAATCATATTTATCAACATATTTTTTTACCTCATCAAGCTGATAATTAGTTAAATCAAGCATTAAATGATCCTTATTTATGATAAAAAAAACAATTATAATAATACTTATTATAATAATTACCCCATATATATATTTTAGCATCCAATCACCATTTATATTATGCCCTAACTTTTTTGTTTAATTTGAATAATTTATTATAGGTGATTCTAATGTTTAATTGGTTTAATTGTTTTCCACCAAGAAAATGCAAACTTATATTGTTTGCCATTATTCTTTCCATTATAATCTTTTATCAAATTATTTTAACATTCTTTATATTAATTAGGATTAATATAATTTTGCTTTTTTGTGAATTATGTTGTTTGTTTTACATCTTGTTCCGAATAATATGGTTTAATTAACTGTTCTGTTTTATAAACATAATCAATAACTCTTCTTATTTGTTTAGAATTTTTATATTCAGAATTATTAAATTCTATTTTTTCTGGTATTGCTAATAAAATAAATAATAATTTACGTTCTTCTTCTAATAATGGGTATTTACTTTCATATAAACGTAATAATTCACTAAATTCATAATTTAAAGCATTTTTCTTATAAAAAACATATAAATCATAAATTGGTAAATCTATTTTTGCCTTATCCCAACTAAGTAAATATAAATCATTACTACGAAGAAGATGATCAGTTTCTAAATTATTATGAATAGTAACTAATCTTTTTTTAGTTTTATCTTTAATAATATTATACCAAGCTTCTATTTCTCTTCGACAATAATAAATAGCTTCAAATATTTTACTAATATTGCGAGCGACTAAATATTCACTAGGACTCATATATACATTCTTTTCAATAACGGTAATAACATCATTATAATAATTATAAAGATAATCTAATTGATTAATAACATTCTCATATATTTCTTTATATTCATCAATGTCCATTTCTTTATAATAAGTAGTTTTATTATGTAGTAAACTAATTAAATAAATAATATCCATTGTTTTTTGTTCATTAGGAGTATCTATTTCATCAACATAAGAAAAAACATTATAGTCTTGATTACTATCAATTAATTTAGGAAAATAAGTAAAGTTACGAGACTCTAAGTATTTATATAAATTACTAATATCGATTTGATGTTTATTTGGTTTAAAAACAAAACGCCCATCATCAGTATCAACGATTGTTACATTATTTTTAATCGTATAACGATAAGGATTACGGGCATATTGATTAATTATTTGTTTTATTTTATTCATGACGAATAGCCGGAATTATTATTTTATCTCCTACTTTCAATTCTTCTATTTGATTATATAGTGATAATTCTTCTTTGGTAACATTATATTTGGCCATAATTGCATCAATCGTATCATTATTTCTAACAATATAAACATGATAAGTAGAAAACGTTTCATCTTTATCATCAAATGAATCAAATAATGATTTAATTTTTTCCTCGTTAATAACTGGTTGTTGAGCAGCAACCGGTGGTGTTTCTATTTCTTGAAAAGCCTGGTTTTCACGTTCTTCATCTACTTCTAATACTTCTGGTTCTTCTTCTAAATTTTTACGTACTATTTCTAATTCGGCTTCAATTTCTTTAACATCTTTTACTAAATCAGAATCTTCTTTTAAAGGACGATGTTCATTTAAAATTTCATCACCATTAACTTCCACTTCAATATTTACTCTTAGAATTTCATTATTGATAATTTCATAGTAAAAGTCAGCAATATCAACCATTGTTTTATTAGGATTAAATTTATTTTCTAATTTTAAATCAAAGGGAATATTATATAAAAAGTTCTCTCGATTAACACTACCATCTGTTATTTTATAATCACCATTAACAATAAATTCACCCTTAATATGATCCGGCTCCGTTAACTCTAAAGTGTCTTCTAACGAAATACTAGTTACTTCACTTATTTTTGTTTTAAATAAAATATCTTTCTTAAAAGGGATATTTTTTTTCATTATAAAACTCCTTTCATATTCAATTAAATATATGAAAGAAGTTCTTAATATATACATAAAAAATTATTATTCATCTACTTTTAAAATTGATAAGAATGCCGCTTGTGGTATTTCCACACTGCCGACCATCTTCATTCTTTTCTTGCCTTCTTTTTGTTTTTCTAATAGTTTACGTTTTCGGGAAACATCACCACCATAACACTTGGCAATTACATTTTTGCGCATTGCTTTAATATCAGCTCTTGCGATTACTTTTGACCCAATAACAGCTTGAATTGGTACTTCAAATTGTTGTCGAGGAATTAATTCTTTTAAATTATCAACAATATTACGACCTCGTTTTTGGGCAAAAGATTTATGAATAATGATACTTAAAGCATCTACTATTTCCCCATTAATATGAATATCCATTTTAATCAGATTACTTTCACGATAACCAATTAATTCATAATCAAAAGAAGCATATCCCTTGGTATAAGATTTTAAACGATCAAAAAAATCATAAACGATCTCTGCTAATGGTAATTCATAATGAATATTTACTCTAGAATGATCTAAATATTCCATATTTAAATAGGTCCCTCGTTTGTTTTGACATAGTTCTAAAATAGAGCCAATATAATCAGATGGTACAATAATATGAACATTAATATATGGTTCTTTAATCATGTTAATTTTTTGAGTAGAAGGTAATTTTGTGGGATTATCAATGATAATTTTACTTTCATCGGTAAGAATAACTTCATAAATAACATTAGGAGAAGTAATAATTAAATCTATTTTAAATTCTCGCTCAATTCGTTCTTGAATAATTTCCATATGTAACAAACCTAAGAAACCACATCGAAAACCAAAACCTAAAGCTTTAGAAGTTTCTGGTTCATAAGTAAATGAAGCATCATTTAGTTTTAATTTTTCTAACGCTTCTTTTAATTCGACATATTTACTAGCATCAATCGGATATAAACCACAAAAAACCATTGGTTTCATTTCTTTATACCCAGGTAAAGGTTCTTTAGTGGGATTATTTACTAAAGTACTGGTATCACCAATTTTTACATCAGTTATTTTTTTAATACTAGCACTTAACCAACCTACTTCACCTGCTATTAATTTATCTTTTTTTACTTCTTTTGGACAATTAACGCCTACTTCAAGCACCTCATAAATAGCATTAGTATTCATTAATTTAATTTGATCCCCTACTTGTAATTGACCCTCTTTAATTCTTGTTAAAATAATTACACCACGATAAGGATCAAAAACACTATCAAAAATTAAAGCTTTTAATGGTTGATTTAGATCACTAATTGGTACGGGAATCCGATTAATAATTGTTTCTAATAATAAATTAATTCCTGCTCCTGTTTTCGCACTTACTAATATTATTTCTTCTTCTTTAAACCCTAAAATCGAAATTAATGCTTGTTTTACTTGTTCTGGATTAGCATTTGGTAAATCTATTTTATTAATAACAGGAATGATTGTTAAATTATTATCTAATGCTAGATAAACATTTGCTAAAGTTTGAGCTTCAATTCCTTGTGCTGCATCAACTACTAGTATAACGCCTTCACAAGCAGCTAAACTTCTTGATACTTCATAAGAAAAATCAACATGTCCTGGCGTGTCAATTAAATGAAATATATATTCTTCATTATGATAATAATACTTTAATTGTACTGCATTTAATTTAATAGTAATACCACGTTCTCGTTCTAAATCCATGGTATCAAGCACTTGCTCTTTCATATCACGGGCATTAATATTACCAGTGTATTCTAAAATCCGATCCGCTAAAGTACTTTTACCATGGTCTATATGGGCAATAATACTAAAATTTCTAATATTTTCTTTTTTCATGATAAACACCCATCAAAATTATAACATGAATCTTACATAATATAAATAAAAACCTTAAGTATAACTTTATATTAATGAATAAACGCTAACCAATTAATAATTTTTCTAAAAAATTAAATAACCCATTAACACCCTTTTGGACATATCTAGAAACACCATTAGATAACTTTAATCCCATTTGGGAAAAACCATTTTTATAAGTATGTTCTTTTACTTCTAAATATTCTGTAACATCAACATTCTTTCCTTCTTTAATATCTTGTTCAAATTGTTTTATTTTTTCCTCTGTTAAAATTACATTTTGATGTTTTTTATAA
Source organism: Bacilli bacterium (assembly GCA_028685275.1). GTDB lineage: Bacteria > Bacillota_I > Bacilli_A > RF39 > UBA660 > SKGN01. The sequence continues at coordinate 11,368 of JAQUEG010000003.1, read as the reverse complement.
TCATAATAACCAGTTGCTTGCGAAATATAAAGGGTTGCAAATATAACAAACAAAGTAATCATTATAAATCTAAATACTTTCGCTCCTTTACTCATTTTGACACCACATACTTATAAAAGATTTGCGAAAAAGCTTCAATCGTATTTAAAACTTCTTCAATATTATTATCAACCCCGCCTACTTCTAATAACATCATTTTGGGCGATAAATCTTGATTATATACACCATTAACCCCTTTACCTTGTTTTTTCATAATGCCCCGACTTAATCCCGGATAATGTTTTTTTATTAATGCATCTAATTCTTCGGCCATTTTTAAATTTTTTTTATAATTAGGATTTTCTAACCCAATTACAAATAATGTTCTCGCGTACTTCTTACCATTAATTGTAACAGTACTAGCTTTTTTCCGGATTGAATCACGATGAACATCAATAAAGTATTCAATACTATCATATTTATTTTTATTATCAATAATAAGAATTCTTGATGCTTTATAAGAATCAGCATGCTTCCAGTTATTTATTCGCATAAATTCTGTAATATTAGTTTCTTCTACAAGTGACGGAATTCCTAAATTATTTAATTTTTCTTTTAACATATATGATGCCATTAATACATTAGGTTTAATATTATATATTTCTAAATATTCAGGATCATAGTTTTCTAATTGATGCGTATTATAAATATAAATTCTTGGATTAGATACAGTACTAGGATTAGGATCTTTAATGTATTCTGAAACTTTTTCTAATTCATCCGGATTATAATTATCTTGACTAATACCATCTACTTCCGCATTAGCGGCTAATAATTCTTGATCAAAAAAATTAATTCCTAAAACAGTTGCCGGCTTATTAATATCAACATTAATTAAATAATAAATAAAATCACTAAATATTTTCTTTGGTTTTAATTTAGTTAATATATGATGATTTCCTTCGGTTAATAATAATTGTAAAAAAGATTCATTATTAATTTTTATATTTATATTACATAAATTATTATAAGTAAAATAAGCCGAAAAATAAATTAATAATAGAAAAATAATAATTTTACTAAAAACTTTCCTTTTTTTAACTCTTTTCTTTATTCTTTTCATAAATTATCTCCTTTTATAACTTATGAAAATTATACCTGGTTATGATTGATTAATTTGTCGATGTAATGCATTGTTAATTCCACCAGCAATTATATCACTTAATTTTTTTATTAAAAAATCTACTTCTTTCGGGGTAACAATTAAATTATAACCAATTGGGGAAAGGACCTCATATATTAATTGTCGTCTTTTTTCTTCCGTTAAGGTACCAATAATACCCATTAAATTTTGTTTATCTTCACTTGATAAATCATTATTTTTCTTTCCTTCTTCAATATAATTTAATTCATTTTCGATAATTAATTTATGACGAGGATTATTAATATTTTCTTTATTAAATGCTACTTTTTGCGTCATATAATTTATAGTATCACTAACAATTGTTACTGCATCTACTACTGTTGGTACTCCAATCGCAATAACAGGAATATTTAAAATCTCTTTACTTATTTCTTTTCTCATATTACCAACTCCACTACCAGGATGAATACCCGTATCAGTAATTTGAATAGTTTTATTAATACGTGATAATGAACTAGCTGCTAAGGCATCAATAATAATTAAAAAATCTGGTTGTACCCGTTTAACAACACCAAAAATTATTTCGCTAGTTTCAATTCCCGTTTGGCCCATTACACCGGGCGAAAAAGCACTTACAGAACGAAACCCTTCATCAACAACGTTAAGTTCAAATAAATGTTTAGTAACTACTATTTTATCAATTACTAAAGGACCCAGAGAATCTGCTGTTGATTTATCATTACCTAAACCAATAATTAAACAAGTTTCATCTTTTTTTATATTTAAGTGTTTTAATAACTGCTTTAACTCATTTTGCAATATATTCTTTACTGCTTCTTTATTAGTATTATCAGTTACATCAGAAAACTCAATTGTAATATATTTTCCAACTTTTTTATTAATAAGTTTTACCCCTTCTTCTAATACATCAACCGTAGTAATTTTAATATTATTTTTAGTTTCCGTTTTACTATTAATACCATCTTTTTTAGTAATTCCTTCAACTGCTTCAATTGCTAAATCAGTCCTTACTTGATATTTAGATAAATCAATTTCTTTACTCATTTTAATGTTCCTTTCTATCCATATTTTAAACATATTTTCTTAAATTATTGCTTTTTTAATAAATATTTGTTAAAATTAAAAAATGTAATGGAGGTGACTAAATGCCTAATATAAAAAGTGCCAAAAAACGTGTATTAACTAATACTAAAGAAAGAACTGAAAATAGAAAAGTAAAAGGGATAATGAAAGCCACTGTTAAGGATGCCGAAACAAATAAAGATGAACAAAGTCTAAAAAATGCTTATAAATCAATTGATAAAGCATTAAAAAAAGGAGTTATTAAAAAAAATAAAGCAACTCGCCAAAAATCTCGTTTAGCAAAAAAAATCAGCCAAAATAAATAAAGTAAAATTCAATTACTTTATTTTTTTGCAAAAATTGATATATTTAGTCAAAATATATGATAAACTAATAATGGTGATGTCAATTGCGAAAAATAATAAGTCTTTTGATAATTATTATTGGTGGTTGGTATTTATATAATCATGATACTGTTCAAAATACCATCAAAGATATGAAAAAAGAAATTACTATTCCAACTATTAATGCTTATAAAAAAGATCTTAAAGTTAATTACGTAAAAAATGTTGATTATTTTCGTCCGAATAGTAAAATAGATTTAATAAATATTTATTATACAGTAATTAATTCTGGTTGGGAAGAATTCACTTTTTATTGTGGTGAACAATATGATAAATGTATTAATGATGTAGAAGAGATTTCTGCTAATAATCATTTACTATCACATTTAAATAGTTTTGTTCATCCTTACAATAGTTATCAAAATTTATATACTACTTATCATCCAAAAAGCGGTAAAGTTACCCTTAATGTTTTTCGTAATTACGATGAATATTTAATTGAAATAATTGATAAAAGAATTGATGAAATATTAACTGAAATAACAACTTCCCAAAATAAAATAAGAGAAAAAATTAAATTAATTCATGATTATTTAATTAATAATAATGAATATGATACTTTAAAAATGGATGATATTAATGATAATACTTATCACTCAAATATTGCTTATGGACCATTGTTTCAAGGTTATGCTGTTTGTAGTGGTTATACTGATGCGATGGCGTTATTTTTAACTGAATTAAATATACCTAATATTAAAATTGCTACTAATAATCATGTATGGAATTTAGTATATTTAGATAATAAATGGTGGCATCTTGATTTAACTTGGAATAGTCCTTTAGGTGAAAAAAAGACAATTTTAGATGATTACTTTTTAATTAATACCGAAAAATTAAATAGTTATGATAATAATGATCATAAGTTTGATCTTAATATTTATCAAGAAGCAAAATAAGAACCAAAACTGGTTCTTATTTTTTAATTAAAAAAGATTTGAATACGATTGCTAATATGCTGAATCATAATATTTAATTCTTTAGTTGTTTTTAAATATTCTTTATAAAGGGAACTTTTATATAATTGTTGATATTTCTTTTTTAATTTTATTTCTAATTCTTTTACTGGTTTTAATTGATGTTCTTTAATTACTATTTGTTGTTGTAATTCTTTTATTTCACTAATTAAATTATTTAATTCTTGATCTTTATTCATTTCAATTAAAAGACGTTGGTATTTATTATATAGTTTGGAATCCTTTATTAATTGAATTAATTCATCAAACTTTTTTTTAATTTTTTCCATTATTTACTTCCCCATATAAACACCAAGTTTTTACTTCTGTTATCTTAACATCAACAATTTTACCAATTAAAGAAGAATCACCTTTAATGTTAACTAATTTAAAGGTATCAGTATAACCAACTAATAATGCTTCATTCCTAGCGCTTTTCCCTTCGATTAAAACAGGTACCATTTTATTCATTAATTTTTGATTAGACTCTAAGGTATATTTATTAATTAATTGATTTAAGGTTTGCAAACGGGCTTCTTTTTCTTTAATATCTACTATATCAACTATTCTCGCCGCACCAGTTCCTTCTCTTGGTGAATATATAAATGTAAAGGCACTATCAAATTTACATTTATTAACAATATCTAAAGTTTCTTTAAAATCAACTTCAGTTTCATTAGGAAACCCAACAATAATATCAGTAGTAATACTAGCACCAGGGATTGCTTGTTTAATTTTCTGATATAATTCTAAATATGATTCCTTTGTATAACGTCGCCCCATTAATTTTAATACTTTATTACTACCTGCTTGAATTGGTAAATGAAAATGAGGCATTATATTAGAATTATTTTTTATAACTAAAATCATTTCCTTAGTAAAATCCCAGGGATGACTAGTAAGAAAACGAATTCTTTTAATTGGTAATTTACTTATATCTTTTAATAAGGTAGCCATATTATAATCTAACCCTGTAAAATCCTTACCATAAGCATTAACATTTTGACCTAATAAAGTAACCTCTAAATAACCTTTTTTAATTAAGTCTTTTACTTCATTAATAATATCTTCTGGTCTTCTACTTCTTTGTTTTCCTCTCGTATAAGGCACAATACAATAAGTACAGAACTTATCACAACCATACATAATATTAACCCAAGCTTTAAAAGGATGATCTCTTTTAACGGGAATGTTTTCGTAAATATTACCTTCATTACTAGGAACTTCAACTATTAATTGTTTTAAATCTAAATGTTGTTTAAGAATTTGCGGTAATTCATGAATATTATGCGTACCAAACACAAAATCTAACCATTGATACTTATCAATAATTTCATTAACTACTGCTTCTTCTTGGGCCATACAACCACATAAACCAACTAGTATATTTGGTTTTTGTTTCTTTAAGTGTTTTAAGCGACCTAAAAAACCAAAGACTTTATTATGAGCATTTTCCCTAATCGCACAGGTATTAATAATAATTAAATCAGCATCTTCATAGTTGTCTATTTCGGTATAACCTAATTCTTCTAATTCACCTTTAATATTTTCACTATCATGAACATTCATTTGACAACCATAAGTACGAAGAAAATATTTTTTATCAATACCAATATTATTGATTGATGAAGGTACGATATAAGCATCACGAATAACTTTTATTTCCGCCCTAGTTCTTTTTTTCGCTTCCATCATATTTGGTTTACGCATCTAATCACCCCATTTCTAACATCAATATTATAACATGGATGTATAAATATACAAAAAATATTGATTAAAAATGGTATTTTTAATTCTGGAAATTTAAAAGAATTCTATACTAATTATATAATTACTAAAATATAACTACATTATTAAATAAATCGATTAAGGGCATAAACATGTTCCCTTTTAATTAGTTCTTTTTCCGGATCTATCTCTCTTAACATTTCACCAATATAAGGTTTATCTTTAGAATCTGAAAAGATTAAAGTCAATATATCTTTAGAAAACTTATTTACATCTAAATATTCAATTAACTCACGAAAAAATCTTTTTGAAGTAGACAAGTTTATTATAGTACCATTAACAAAATAATGTAGTGTCATCAACACAAATATAAATTTATCATTATCAATTAAAGAGCATTGACTATGAAATATATCCTCATATACTTTTGTAAGAGATGGTAAATAATCAAAACCAAAAGATTCAGTGGCATAATTATCAGTATCTACAAATCTTGGGTTGTTATTTTTATCAATCATTATATTTCTACCGTGTATATCACCAATTATAATACCCTTATTATGGATTCTTTTTATAGCGTTTTCTGCTTTTAATAAATATTCAATAACTTTTGCTTTATCTTTTAAGTATCTAAGATCGTAATAAGTACTTATCCTTTCATTTGTTTCAATATAATTCATATAATATCCTGCTTTTTTATTATTATCATAACCGACTAAACCTTGTGGAAATTCAAAAGACTCATCTTTCATTTTCCCCCAATATTCTATTTTTTTGAATTTACGATCTAACAATTCTTCTTTCAACAAACTAAATATTTTTGCTGCCGTAGCATCATTGTATTTATATACTAAACCTTCCGCACCATGACCAATTTGAGGATATAAGTTATTTAAATTTTTATATTCAATTAAAATTGATTTAAGCGATGTATCTTTAATATTGCCATATCCATCAAAACGATCTATTATTGCATTCATTTTACCACCTGCCATTTAAAAAATTGAATTTTATTATAGCAGTAATAATAAAGATAAGCAAGAAAAAATAGAAGATATAACTTACTTGAAATTATTCCACACCATAAAATTAATTTTAAACACAATTTTTAATTCATTAAGATTTAATCCCTTTTTAGCTTTTTTATTTCAATCTATTTTCCTGATATTTACTTATATTTAAAAGAATCCCCATCGCAATTAAAGTAATTAATAAACTAGAGCCACCATAACTAATAAATGGTAAAGTAATACCCGTTACTGGGACTAATCCTACTACTACCATTAAGTTTAAAGCGGCTTGAAAAGTAACTTGAAAAGTTATACCAAATGCTAAATATTTTGCAAATACATCAGTCGTATTCATGGCAATTGAATAACCTCTAATAATTATTAAAATAAACAAACATCCGATTGTTAAAGCTCCTAAAAATCCTAATTCTTCGGCAATAATAGAAAAGATAAAATCCGTTTGTGGTTCTGGTAAATAAAAATGTTTTTGAATCGAATTTCCTAAACCTAATCCTAAAAGACCCCCTGGACCAATTGCAAATAATGATTGAATAGTTTGAAACCCACTACCTAATGGATCTGCCCACGGATTTATAAAAGTAATAATTCGTTGTAAACGATATGGAGCCGCAATAATTAAACCAACCATTCCAACTAAACCAACAATCGCTAGTTTAGTAAAAAATGAAAACTTAATTCCAGCAATATATAATAAACCGATAATTGACATAACTAATATAACACCGGTACCAAAATCTGGTTGTAACATAATTAATCCAAAAAATAATAAAGTAATACCTAATATCGGAAAAACTCCTTTTTTAATATTCTTAATTAATTTTTCATTTTTAGTTAAATATTTAGCAGTAAATATTATTAAACCTAATTTAGCAAATTCACTTGGTTGAATTCCAAATCCACCAACCCCAAACCAACTACGAGAACCATTACGAATAGTTCCTATTCCTGGTATTAATACTAAAATTAAAAGGACAAAACAAATTAATAGTATAATGTTTGCTTTGTCCAAATAGTTCTTATAATATATTTTTGATACAATGTACATTAATATATATCCAGTTATTAAAAATAAACCTTGTGCTTTGAAATATTTAAAGGGGTCATCAAATTTATATTCAGCCCAAATGGCGGAGGAGGAATAAATCATTAATAACCCAAAAAGAGAAATTATAATTATACTTAATAATAAGATTAAATCCCCTGAATTTTGTTTCACTATATCCACACCCCAAAGGCAATGCCGGCCATTCCTAAAATAAAGCCAACTACCCAAAATAATTTAATTATATCATTTTCTTCCCAACCTAATTTTTCAAAATGATGATGTAAAGGGGTCATTAGAAAAAATCTTTTATTATATAACTTAACCGTAATAATTTGAATTATAGTAACTAAAGTTTCTACTACAAATACACCTGCTACTACCACTAATGTTAATTCATGACCAGTTAAAATCGCTATTGTTGCTAAAGTAGCACCTAGTGCTAAGGAGCCTACATCACCCATAAAAACCTTGGCTGGATGTGAATTATATATTAAGAATCCTAGTAAAGAACCCACCATAATAAAACATAAAATTGCAATTTCTTCATAGCCAGCAACCCAACCAGCACCCCAACTAATTAATCCAAAAGATAAAAAGGCAATCGCAGATAAGCCGGCTGCTAAACCATCTAAACCATCAGTAATATTAACCGCATTGGCTGATGCAATTAACACAAATAAAATAAAGAATCCATACATAAACCCTAAATTAATCCGAATATTTAAAGTGTAAATTTCGACAATAGGATCATTACCACTTTTCATATATAAAAAGAAAAATACAATAGCAACCAATAATTGTAAAAGTAATTTTTGAATTTCAGTTAAACCAACATTATTATTTCGTTTTATACTTAAATAATCATCAATAAAGCCAATGCTTGCATAACTAATTAAAACAAATATAACAATAAAAATGTTATAACTAAAATCTAATTTCCCCATCAAAAATAACACTGCAATCGAAATAATGGTTGATAAAATAAATATTATACCACCCATTGTTGGCGTTCCTGCTTTCTTCCGATGCACAGAATTAGCTAAATAAATACTTATTCGTTGTCCTATTTTCATTTTTTTTAATATGGGAATAATAATTAAACCTAAAAATGTTGATAATAAAAATCCAATCATTAATGCTAATACAGATTTTGCTAAAATTAACATAAAATTCACCTCATTTACAAATTTTTAATACATATTCTTTATCACTATGATGTAATTTTTGATCACCAATAATTTGATAATCTTCATGTCCTTTTCCTAAAATAACTAAAATGTCCTTATTATTTAATTGTTCTACTCCATAAGCAATTGCTTCTTTTCGATCAATAATAACTTTATAATTATCCTTAGTAACTCCTTTTAACATATCATTAATAATATCTTCTGGTTTTTCATACCGAGGATTATCACTAGTAATGATAGCAAAATCACTAATTGTTGTTGCATAAAAACCCATTTTGCTCCTTTTTGATTTATCACGATTACCACCACAGCCAATAAGACAATATATTTTACCATCAGCATATTCTTTTATCGCATTTAAAACATTAAAAACAGCATCAGGTGTATGAGCATAATCAATAATAATACTATTATTTTTATAATTAATAATATCCATTCGCCCAGGTGGCGCTTTTAAAATAGGAGTCATTTTTATTATATCAGTTAATTTAATTTTTTCTTGCTGTAATGTAATGATCATTGTCAATATATTGTAAATATTATATTTACCAGGAATGGTAGTAATAACTTCATAAGTTTTATTTTGATAACGAATATGAAAAATAGTTTTCATATCTTTTATCTTATAATCTAAAATTTGATAATTACTAGTTTTATAACCATATGTTATATTATGCTTATTAACCATCATCATATCACTATATTCTGAATCAATATTAATAATTGCTTTTCCTTCTTCATTTAAATTAGTAAATAATTTTTGTTTACTAACCGCATAATCATTAAGATCTGGATGATAATCTAAATGCTCTGGTGTTAAATTAGTAAAAATTCCATAATCAAATTTTAATTTACCAATTCGGTCTTGTTTTAAAGCATGACTACTTACTTCCATTACTACATATTTCATCTTTGTTTCATAACATTTTATTAACATTTCATATAACTTAATAATATCTGGCGTTGTATTATCTAATTCTATCACTTCATTATCAAGATAAAAACCAATTGTACCAATATAAGCACAGGGAATATTCATTTTATTAAACATTTGATACATTAAATAACAACTAGTAGTTTTACCATTTGTACCAGTAACCCCAATTAATTTCATCGTTTTAATTTTAGCACCATATTTAGCATCTAAATAATCAATTAAATATTGTTTAGTATCTGGAACATGTTCTGTTTCTATATTATATTCGCCATATTCAACAACTACTTTTTTCGCACCTCTTTCAATGGCATCATTTACATATTTATGACCATCAACTGTCAATCCTTTAATAGCAATAAACGTATCTCCTGGTTTTACTTCTTTTGAATTAGTTTTAATGTTCATTTAATAACAACCTCACTTTCGAACCTTCTTCTATTCTTTCACCAGCAATAGGTGATTGTTCAATAATAATATTACCACTTCCTGTCCATTCAATTTGAAAATGTTTTAAAAGTGGTATTGCTTCCTTTTTATTCATTCCAACAACATTAGGTACATCATATATTTTTTTATCCATCCAGTTATATTCTAATTCGGTTCCCCCTTTTCTTTTGTCAATATTTAAAGCAGTAATGCAATCATTCATAATTGTTTTAGCAATTGGTCCCGCTACTACACCACCATATTGAACTACTCCTCTTGGATGATCTATTGCTACATAAACAACTACTTTGGGATTATCAGCCGGAAGAAACCCAATAAATGATAAAATATAGTTACCAACCATATAAACACCTTTATTAACCTTTTGGGCTGTTCCAGTTTTACCTCCAACCCGATAACCATCAATATAGGCTGGACGACCAGTACCTTTTGCTACTACACTCTCTAAAGCATAACGAACCATCATACTAGTTTTTTCCTCAATTACTTGATTAACTAATGTTTTTTGGTTCTCTTTAATTATATCATTTGTTTCTGGTTCCAACAATCTTTTTACAATATAAGGTTGATACAAAAAACCGCCATTAATCGCTGCACTTACTGCTGTAATTTGTTGAATAGGAGTAACAGAAACCCCTTGTCCAAAGGAAGTAGTAGCTAGTTCAACTGGTCCAACTCGGTCTAAATTAAAGATGATACCAGTTCCTTCACCATTTAAATCAATTCCGGTCTTCCGGCCAAAACCAAATTTATCTATATAAGAAAATAATATGTCTTTTCCTAAACGTTGACCTAGTTCAACAAAACCAGGGTTACAAGAATTTTCTACCACCTCTAAAAAAGTTTGATGGCCATGCCCCCCTGCTTTCCAACATCTTATTTTCGCATTTTCCACGCGTACAGAACCAGTATCATAATAAGTATCCTTATTTAAATCAACTAAATTTTCTTGAAGAGCTGCGGTTAAAGTAATAATTTTAAAAGTAGAACCAGGCTCATATGTCGCCCATATTGGTAAATTACGGTTTATTTCTTCAACTGTATATTTTTGATAATTATTAGGAGAAAAATTAGGTCTTGAACTCATCGCTAATATTTCCCCATTATTAGGATCCATCGCAATAATTAAAGCACTATCAGGGTTATATTTAGCCACGATATTATCTAATTCCCGTTCTACTGCCGTTTGAATTTTATGATCAATTGTTAACATAACATTAATACCATCTTGAGGCTGTTCATAAACTTCGGCCATTTTTAATCTTTCACCCTTGGCATCAGAAAAATATTTAATCGCTCCATTTTCCCCCATCAAATAATTATCATATTGCAATTCTAAACCACTAAGACCTTGATTATCAATCCCAACAAAGCCTAGAACATGAGATAAATAATCATCAAAGGGATAATATCTTTTAGCTTCTTTT
>JAQUEG010000093.1 GCA_028685275.1 Bacilli bacterium | reverse complement strand
TTTACTCCATCTTTGTTTGTTTTTGACATAAATTTATATATATTTTAACGCTATGATGAAATCATAGCATCTTATTTTTATTAAGCAACGATGTGCAATGCTGGCTAATTTCTGCGTTTTCGTATCGTTTTCTTGCCCCGGGGCAAATTTACTATTACCACTATTAACCTACTATTTGTTTATTTTTATTGCCCCGAGGAAAGAAAATGGTTGTTTTCTGCGAGATCTCTGCGGGGAAGTTTCCAGGCTTTGTAAGGCCTAATTTCATTGTTTTCTTGGCTTGTCATAATCTTCTAGCCATTTATGCTTGATCGGCCTATAAACGGCATTTATAAGGCTTAGCAGGGCAGTTGCTTGCTCAATTACAATATCTTCAGAGGGGACTTGTCCAAACTCTTCTTGGCATATCTGTTTGTATTCATCTATAGCCCTTTTGCTAAGCATAGATACCTCTTAACTTAGTAAGTTGGTTAGAGGTTCTAATCCTACTACTGTAAGTGCCGACCGTTAATAAAATAGACCTAATCCGTCCCCAAGAGCGGCCGGAGTGCTGTCGGCAACTCTTAGGAATGGATCAGGTCTAAGCACTCAACAGTAGTAGAAATAAAAAACTCTAATCTTTATGACTAGAGTTTATCATTCCGTTTAAGGTCTACTTAGAACTTAATTTTTCAGATACTTTTTTTGGAGTTTAACTATCCGATCCATAGATTTTTGCAACTTATATTGCGTTCTTTTGCCCAGTTCCTTTAGCTCTGGTTCAGATAGGCGGTCAAATTCATCATGGTCGCTTACAATATCATTAGCCATTCTTTCGTATGTTCTTGCGCCATAAATATCCCCCTCTATATAGTGGGTTCCATGAAGCCTTATTGATCGCAGCGCAATTTTAAATTCATTCCAGTCTCTTGGCCTTCTCTCGGCATTATTATTTAATGAAAGATTATTTTTTACCTCTTTAAGCAGGGCACCATATTCTTTATTTGGTTTTCCTATTATACCTAACATCCGCTTTATTTGTTGTATGAAATGCTTTTTATCGCTGGCAGTGTGATAATTTCTGATAAATTCTTCCGGATATTTAATGTATATATTTACCATATTCGGATTTGGGCCGGGCAGGAGGTCTAGCGGCAATAATTCATCATACAGCAAAAACCATTCAATAAAAGGATAAAAGTTAAAACTAAGCCCAAGTTTTATCATTATATTTTTGTATATATGGGCTTCTATATTTTCGCTATCTGGAGCGTTAAGAGATTGTACAAATTTAGAATTAACTCCGTATCTTGTCTGAAATAATTTTATGGGCGGATTAGCGGCATCTTGGGAGCTGATAAGCGGTTTAAGATTTATTGTATTTCTAACTTTTTCTACAACATCAACAAAAGACCGCCAGTCATTAAGTAAGATAGCTAATCTCTTAGCATCTATCTGGTAGCGGTCTTCGCGATCAATAGTATTTTTATACCCACTAGCAACTTCCCAAATTGTTAGTTTATTAGCACTCATGATGGCAATATACCATTAAAGCATCATATTTTCCATCCTTTTGCGCCGGGGCAATTATTGTTTAAGTTCGTTGATTTTGTTATTAAAATCTTTTTCGGGAGTGTTTTCGGTTTTATTTTCATCGGTAAATGTCTGGTTAAAAACATCAACATTAGTTAGCAGGTCTTTAATAACATATTGTGTTTTATTCACTAACTCTGGCGCCGGGATGAAACCCAGCTCTTTATCGGTTTCGGTTGGCGCATATGTCTTATCATGAGTAGTTTTTACTGAATAACTACCAATACAAGTGTTTAATTTATTGCTGTAAAATACACTTATATTGTCGGTTGTAATTAGATAACTTGGCGTGAGGTCGTATTGTTCTACGTTTTTTGTAAATTGCGTTAGCTGTGCGGCGCAATCTTGTTTTTTATTGAAATCATCATTTGCTTTGTCGCTTGAGCATCCTGAGAGCGTAGTCGCAAAAATGACCATTAAAATAATTGATAAAGTAGCTTTTTGCATAAGTTTATAAGTATAAATTATAAACAAATTGCGACTATTCCTAAAACAAAAAAAGGACAGCCGAACCTGGCTACCCACATATAGCAACACCCCAAAGGGCGTAGTTGTGGCAGGACGGCTGCCCATTTCTGGCCACAACTATGGCTCAAAAGGGCATCGCCCCGTTGGGGAATGCTGATATATGTAGGTAGCATTTAAACTTTACCATATATAAAACGACTTTTCAAGCCGTATATATGCTGTTATTTTTGACAAATAATCAATTAAGAAGTAAAATATATTTACAAATTAGAAATTATAAGGATATCTTGTAATTTTTTTTGTTTACCAAATAGGTAAACAAAAAACTTGCATTTTGTTAAAAGCCATGATAGTATGATATTAGAATATGTTAGCGATAAAGATGAGCGTTTTTACTCGTGTTTTGAAAGTTTGACAAAAAAACATGGTATAGATATGGCTCGGAAAATAATACAAAGAATAGGACAGCTTGATGCAGCTCCCAATCCTCTGTGTTTGCCAAATAGTGCTAGATTTCATGAGCATAAAGGCAAGAGAAAGGGGCTTTTTTCAGTTGATTTAATACACCCTTATCGCCTTATAGTGTTGCCGACATGTAACTTTTCAAGTACTAATGAAATAAATAGCCTTAAAATATACGAGGTTTTTAATTCTCATAAATAGAAAAATATGGACAAGAATAAGAAATATAATCCTGATTTAGCAATTCATCCCGGCGTAACTCTTAAAGAAGAGCTTGATTTTCTTGGTTTATCGCAGGTTGAACTATCTCAGCGCTCAGGACTGAGTACAAAAACTATAAGTCAAATTATTAATGAGGTTGAGCCTATAACATCAGAAACTGCTATTAAGTTTGAACGTGCACTCGGCATCTCTGCTGATTTTTGGAGCAATTTGCAGAAAAATTACGAATTATCAGTCGCAAGAATAGAGGCTGAAAAAATGATATCAGAGGAAATTTCCGAAGCAAAAAAATTTAGTTGTTATAACGAATTAGCTGATTTGGGCTATGTTGAAAAAACAAGAGATTGGGCGTTAAAAACTAAAAGCCTTTTAAAACATTTTGCTTTAAATTCTTTTTCTTTGTTGCCAGGAGTTGAACAAGTAGCATTTAGACAGTCATCCGGCTCTTTTGACAGTCTTTCTTTGGCGGCCTGGCTTAGATGTGGGGCGTTAGAGGCTAAAAAAATAGAAGTGCAGGAATTTGATAAAAATAAAATTAAAGAAATTCTGCCAGAGTTAAAAAAGCTAACCATGTTGCCCGATGGTTTCGGTAAAAAACTTCAGGAACTATGCGCTTCGGTTGGCATAGCCGTTGTTTTTGTACCTTACTTTAAAAATACAAAAGTGAATGGTGCTTCGCGCTGGATTGGCGGAAAGGCGGTTATTCAGCTTAATACAAAAGGGTCTTTTAGCGATATTTTTTGGTTTACTTTTTTTCATGAGATTGGACATATTTTACTGCATGGCATAAAAGATCAATTTATTGATTATAATGGCATGGATAAAGATGAAAAAGAAAGAGAAGCTGATAAATTTGCTTCTGAAACATTAATCCCTCAGAGTGAATATGAAAAATTATTAAGCATTGGCGGGCCAAGCCCTACGCGGATAGCTTCTTTTGCGCATCTGAACGGCATTGGAAAAAGCATTGTTTATGGTCGTTTAGCCCATGATAAGTTGGTTAACTGGAGAACAATTGGACGTCTAAGACAGAAATTAGTTATTAAAAATGATTAACAAAAGGAAATGTTTTTTAAAAAAATTTTCACAAAATATTTCTCCGTATAAATTATATGAAAGACGGTGAAAGTTTCAG
>JAQUEG010000092.1 GCA_028685275.1 Bacilli bacterium | reverse complement strand
CCATTTGCATTGTTTTACAAAAATTAAGCACCACTTCGACAGAACCTTTAACAGTGCAAAATGTTTTACCTTGATCTTTATAAAAAGTAGCTGAATACTTATTCTCTGATTCATAAGGAATATTACCAACTATCATTTTAGTTTTTTTAATATCCTGATTAATACCTAATTTATATGCTAAAGACAAGAAAGCAACATCAATTGAATCACCATTATGTTTCCATTCATTATTAGTTTTAGTAAGATTTGCTTCATTATTAATTAAACCTAAAATAGCTAAATCAGTTACTTTAGTAAAATTACGATTGCCATTAATCGGTAATACCTTACCTTCATCATTATAACCAATTCCTTCAATTTTAAATTGTTCCCCATTAGACATTACTATCAATTTAGCAGTTTGCTGATTTAAAGTCAGGGTTCCCGTTTTATCAGTAGCAATAACTGTACAACTGCCTAAACTTTCAACCGCATTTAATTTTTTTACAATAACATTTCTTTTAGCCATTCTTCTAGATGCAATTGATAATGCTAAGGTTAATGCTAGTGGCAATCCTTCGGGAATAGCCGAAACTGATAAACCGATAACAGAAAAAAAGATATTATCAAGCGCATAATTTCTAATAAATAATAATAACATTAAAAATAACGCAATAATTAACATCAAAACACTAATATGTTTTATAAATTTCGCCATACGTAATTCTAATGGGGATTTTGTATCTTTTACTAATAATACCTCATTAGCAATTTTACCAATTTCAGTATTAATTCCTGTTGCCACTACTACTCCCATTCCTCTACCGGTTGTTACAGTTGTTCCAGCATAAGCCATATTTTCACGGTCTGAAACTAAGGTCGTTTCTGGCATAACATAATTAAATTTTAAAGAGGGCATTGATTCACCAGTTAATATTGCTTCATCAATTGTTAAATTTTGCGTTTCTATTAACCTTAAATCACCAGAAATTTTATCGCCTGATTGTAATAAAACAATATCGCCAATAATTAAATTTTCTGAATCAATTTTTTTAGTTTTTCCATCTCGTAATACCTTAACCTGTACTTTAATTAAAGATTGTAAACTTTCAGATTCTTTCCCTGCTTTCCATTCTTGAAAAGTTCCTAATAAAGCATCAAAAACAATAACGAAAGTAATAAAGATACCATCAGTTATTTCACCAATTAAAAAAGAAAGAATTACTATAATTACTAATATATAAATAATCGGATTAACAAATTGATGCGAAAAAGTTTTTATGATTCCTTTCTTTTTAGCTTTAGGGATTTCATTAAGGCCATATTTTTTTAAGCGCTCATTTGCTTCTTCCGTAGTTAAACCATTTTTAGTTGTTCCTATTTCTTTTAATATATCATCAATTTTTCTGCTATGCCACAATTTCATCATATTAATACCTTCCATCTATAATTATTATTATTAAGTATATTTTAACATATTTTAAAAAAATTAAAAAATATAAGCATATCCTTATAACATAAAAATAATGTTATTAAATTATTATTGACAATAACCAAAATATATTTATAATACCTCAAAGAGGTGAAAAAATGGAAGAAAATTCATTATACTATTCTTTATTAATTTATTCTATTACTAATGGAATAGCAAACTATGCTGTGCTTAAAAAAGAAGAAAAACAAATACTTAATAACTTCAATAATTATTATTTACCAAGAATAAATAAAACATTTGAAGAAAGGGATATTCCTCAAGAAATAAAAAAAGATATTGCGCTTATAAAAGAAAAAATAAATAAAGAAAATTTATACAATTTATACACTAATTTAACTAATGTAATAATAAAAAAAGATCTTTCTTTATTATTAAAACTTATTAAAGGAAAATATAATAGTAAAACTAATACCATTAAATATACCACAATTAATTCTAAATTTCATGAATTAATGCATCTCGCCAGTTCATGTTATGATGAAAAAAACAATATATGGTTAAGTGGATTTATTAACTATAATAATAAACCTATATACGGTAAAGCATTAAATGAGGGTTATACTGAATTAATAACAAGACGTGTTTTTAATAAAAAAACTGCTTTTTACAATGAAGAAGTGAAAATAGTTAGTTTTTTTGAATTACTTTTTGACAAAAATGCATTAGAAAGTCATTATTTTAATAACGATATTTATAGTTTTATTAATCATATAGATTCATACATCGGAAAAGAAAATGCTATTAAATTATTACTACAATTTGATTATGGTTTTAATTTAAAAATACAAGGTAACCCTTTATATAAATTAGTATATACAAATTTAGAACTAAAACTATGTAAAATATTTAAACTACATAATAAGAGTTTATTAAAACAAGTTGATTATTTTAAATTATTAGATATGACTTTAATTACAAAAACTTATCAAAAAACAAAACAATTTATTGCGTCTTAATTATTCTTATAGCTTATCATTATTAATTACTACATTAAAATAAAAAGCATGACGTTATCATTCATGCTAAATATTATTAATCTAATAAAAAATTAATAATTTTATTTCTTTTTTTAAAAGACAACTAACGGTTTTCCCATTTTTCTAAATCCACTACAATACTATAATGTCGATTTGGTGTATCAGGAGTAACTTTATCAACAGCGGCAATACTTTCACTATCTAGCCAATAAACTCTAATTATATTATCTTTCGTGACAACAAAAAATTCTTCATAATTAGCAATAGTAGAATCATTATCAATCTCAAATCCCAGTTCTTGAAGTGAATCAATAAAAAACTCCATAATTTCTTTGCCACTACCAATTGTTTTATACAGCCACTGCCAACTATCGCCCATAGATTGAATTTCATTCGTAAGCAAGCTCCCGGATAAACAGGTATACCTTCAGGCAAGGCTTTTGTTGGCGTAAATTTCTCGGTTTGGTTTTCAGTATTTTCTTGTTCATTAAGCTGATCATCTAAATTATTTTCATCATTATTCGCACCACATCCTACTAAAATAAACATTACAAATACAATTATAAGAATCCTAATTTTTTTTCTTATGAACATATTCCATATTCGTCCATTATATTATCATATATTTAAAACCCCTCTGTTTTTATTTATATATAGTTTTAAAATTAATTACATTATTACAAAATATATTACTATATCAATTCTATTAAATTAAAAAGCCCTTATTGCTCTTATATCTTTTTTATATTTCTTTTTAAACAAAAAACGAACTTTATATTAGAATTCGCTATATTATTTTAAATGGGGCGGCAGATGGGAATTGAACCCACGAATGCCAGGACCACAACCTGGTGCGTTAACCACTTCGCCACTGCCGCCATATAAGTAATAATATTGTATCATTATCTTATGTTTTTTTCAATATAAAAAGAAAAAATCCCCGAAAGGATTTTTACTATGCAGCTCTATTACCACTAAAGAAATCACTATTACTATTTCTGTTATTTCTATACTGATTACGATTAGCTTTTCTAGCTCTTCTACATTCTGGACATCTAACTGGTTCGTTTTCAAAACCTTTTTCTTGGTAAAACTCTTGTTCACCTACAGTGAATACAAAATCATTACCACAATCTTTACATGTAATTGTTTTATCGCTCATCTTAATACCTCCTTTTTAATAAAATATTGGATTTAAAATCTTATCTAACTTCCAATTGTAACAGGAGGTAAATAAGGACAAAATTAAATCTATTAATAATATTAGCATATTTATATATATTATGCAACATAATTAAATAATAATATAAATTACTATGATTAATTTGTGATAATGTCTTAAGTATTAACTTTGGAAAATGTCTCAAAATAATATATAATATGTCACCGAGGTGATGTATATGGGAAAGGTAGAATTAAGAATGAATGAATTAGAAAAAT
>JAQUEG010000091.1 GCA_028685275.1 Bacilli bacterium | reverse complement strand
TTAATTGCGAATGTAAAAACACACTGACGTGCTCGCAATTATCCTTAATTGCGAATGTAAAAACACACTGACGTGCTTGCAATTATCCCTAATTGCAGATGTAAAAGCTTTGTATTATTGTTGTTTATACTTCGATAACTGAGGACAGTTATCAGCACGGTCGTGCTCGCAATTATCCTTAATTGCAGATGTAAAATCTTTGTGTTATTGTTGTTTATACTTCGATAACTGAGGACAGTTATCAGCACGGTCGTGCTTGCAATTATCCCTAATAGCAGATGTATAAGCCTGTATTATAGTAGTCTGTACTTCGATAACAGAGGACTTTATCAGCACTCTTAACGGACCCACTAAACATAATGCTCAAAACCAACCAGGCGACAATAATAATCAAAATATAAGCATAATATTTCTTTCGATTAGCACCAGGCATAGCAGCTTTACCTTTTAAAATATACACAAACAAGCCCGCAATCAAAAGCGATACATTGTAGAATATATGGTAGTTATAAACTCTCAAACCTATAGTTAAAGCAACTAATAAAACGATAATAATTATATTTACAACACTATTTCCAAACAACTTTTTCATATATCCTCCTTTCTTTTTATGACTCATAGCATACATCAAAATGTTTGTCAATAAAAAGTATGAAATATTATTCAAATGCATAATATTAGTAAAATCGTCAGCTAACCATCTATCAATTACGATTCATTTTGTAGGGACAATGCCTTGTGCTTGTCCGATTAATCAGCTGTAAATTTCACAGAAATTTTTACCTTTATTTATCAGCACTGACGTGCTCGTAATTATCCCTAATTGCGAATGTAAAAACACACTGACGTGCTCGCAATTATCCTTAATTGCGAATGTAAAATCTTTGTATTGTTGTTGTTTATACTTCGATAACTGAGGACAGTTATCAGCACGGTCGTGCTCGCAATTATCCTTAATTGCGAATGTAAAAACACACTGACGTGCTCGCAATTATCCCTAATTGCAGATGTAAAAGTCTGTATTATTGTTGTTTATACTTCGATAACTGAGGACAGTTATCAGCACGATTGTTCACTTCGATAACTGAGGACAGTTATCAGCACGATTGTTCACTTCGATAACTGAGGACAGTTATCAGCACGGTCGTGCTCGCAATTATCCCTAATTGCGAATGTAATAAACCGTAGAAGCAAGCTATCAATTTATTCTCTCAACGAGGTATGCTTCCGCATGTCCGATAAATGATGCATTTTTTGGTGTACAAGTCGGAAACTTGTACATACGAGAGATACATGGTCAGTTAATGATGCGTTTTCAATAATTTCGTCTATTAATAAAAGTATCTATACTTGATTTTTATTGTAATATGTTACTGCTTGACTATCATAGTTACAAATTTTCACCTTGAACCCATGTATACGAAGACAAGCACCAGTACGCACAAATCAGAACCTCCTTTCCTCAAAACTCACCACATCAATAAGTCAGGATCTCAATATCATTTATTTTATTATCAAAAACTTACCTGTCTTTACACTTGCGTCATTTTGGATTTTATAAAAATAAACTCCAGATGCAACACCTTGATTTTGATTATTCTTTTTATCCCAAGTAAAAACGCTTTCATTATCTTTAGTCTGCAATAGTTTTGAGGTTTTAACGAGTTGGCCCTTGATATTATAAATGCAAATCTCTGTATCGTTACCAGTAAGACTTGTTTTAAAGTTCACATCCCCACCATGAATCGGATTAGGATAAACATAAGTATCTTTTTCATATTCCACTACCTGATCAGCAAGCGATACAGTATAATCAAAGCTATAAACATGAAAACCTGAATATTTTCTTTCCATAAACTTATTTTGTTCAGGATAAAAGTAAGTAAATGCAACCATGCCTACTTGTTCTTTTGAGCCTATCTCAACAATATCATTATCTAAAACCGTATAAAATAAATTAATATCTTGTGCATTATTATTCTCTGTAATGATATTATTAAAAACATTCACATCAGCAAAGCTTTGTAACAAAAATTGAGAAAATGATTGTGTGGTCAGATCGTAATTATACAATCTAAGATTACTATTTGGATAGTCTAGAGATATTCTGCTCATAACATTATTCGCAAAATGCGTAAAACTGTCAGATTTACTATTATATATCGTATTTGATACAAACAAAACACTATCTGGCGAGTTAATATCTCTAAAAACATATTTATTATTATCATTAAAAACAAGATAATCGAGATCAAATAAGCCAGATTCTGTCTCTATTCTACCAGGTATTGTACAAAAAAACGATAATCCATCATCATTAAAAGTATATACAGAACTATTACGGTTAAGGTTATTTTTATGCTGAATATATATATACCCGTTGTGGCAGTCAATGCCAATAAACTCGTCAAAGTCTAAATCATTGCTACTTAATAGACTTAATGAATGATCAAGAATATTATAAATATTTAAACAAAATGAATCTTCAAATCTATATAGGAAAAATAGTTTATTTTCAGCAATACAAAAACAAAATTGATCAACATAGACGTCAAGATACAAGTCGAACAACTCCATTTCTGATAAAACTGAATAAAAACTGTAACTGTTGCTTGCCTCATTATAAACAGATGTAAAATAGTCTTCTTTACCAATAAAATCATATGTGTCATACCTATTGATAAAGTAACTTTGTACCAATTCAAAATTATTTGAAATATCAAAAGATCTAAAACCTTTTGTGCTACAAACATAAAGATACGGATAGATAATCTGTAAATTATTAAAATGAGAATAACCACCTGTTTTGGGCAAATGAAATTCTTTATACACGTTTGTAGGATCAGCAACATTGTAAACGTTACACCCATAGGAAGTATCAAATGTAATCAAGTAATCATCAACAAGAAATGCATCAGTAAAATAAAAGATATTAGGATCAGATGGATTATCTATTTCAGGTATGCTTATCCTCACGATTTCAAAAACATTTTCAATGTCAGAAATATCATATATGACGACATTATTAAAAAACATTAAATACAGTATATTATCAAGTACTTTTAGATTTGTTATATTACCTATATTATTAATCGTAAATTCTTGAATGTAATTATCTTCAGAGAATTCTAAGGTGTCATCAAACTCAAAAATCTTTATCAATAAATGAATATTGTCGTCATAAAATGAATAATATGCTTTAATTAATAAAGAATCCGTATAAGTTGACGTTCCGCATAAATGATTAATAAATCCCTGGTATTCCATTGTATCTATGTCATATACATAAGACCCTTCCATAGGAAAGTCAGGAAAGACCAAAAAGGAATCTGTAGCAAATGGAGAAGAAATATAGGGAAGGGTGATTGGTAATTCAATATCAAAGACTTCAATCATTGGACAATATGTTAGGTCAAAAACTTTTAAATAGTTGGCATTATCAAAAGTATAAAAAGTGTAAAATCTATCACCTGCAATAAAGCTTTTTTCTAATGGATAGGTTTTTGTTTCATATACTTTTAAAGCATTTAATTCTCCGTTATCTAAAATCTCGCAATCGATGATGCTGTACTGATTTGTTACAATCATTCTGTTTTCATATATATTTAACGGTCCCGTAAATGAGTGGAAATAAAACAACACATCATCATGTTGTATATTTGATATATTGTTTATATTCTGAGAATAGATGCATAGCGTATGTATTATTAAGACAATAAGTATAGTCATTTTTTTCATAATTATCTCCTATTTTTCAAAAAAGGGTGGCAGTATCATCTACCAACCTCAAAAGTTAACTAATAAGCAAGATCGATTAAAATATCAACCCTTGCGTAAGTGTCCCATGGTACCGTACGTTGAAAAAAGTTTTTGACTATAACTGTTACTTTGTCGTGATCAGAGTGAACAGGTACGTTTGCTGGAACACCA
>JAQUEG010000090.1 GCA_028685275.1 Bacilli bacterium | reverse complement strand
TGTTAATTTTATTGCTAAATGTCATAAAGAAATAAGTGCTCAAGTTAATTGTGGTGACTATATTAAAGCAGCTTCGGTTAAAGCTAAAGGTAATGGCGGTGGTTCTAAAGTATTTGGTCAAGGTGGCGGTAACGACATATCATCATTAGATGAAATATTAACAAAAGTTAAAGAAAAAATTAGCAAAATTAAATAAATATTAATATATAAACCCGATAAATAGTAAAAACAATGTCCAAACAAATAAAATATTGAAGAATTATGGAGCAAAAAAAGACGAATTTTGCTCCTTTAATTATCAAAGTAAAATGGCATATTATGTTGCAATAAAAGTATATTAATGTTAAAATAAGGACATAATCATTTAAATGAGGTGATTAAATGGATTCTAATACAACAAGCCTTTTTAGTTTAGCTGAGTTAGATGAAACTTTAGTTGAACAAACAATTAAAGATGTGTTTCAAGCTTTAGAAGAAAGACACCATAATCCTGTTAACCAATTAGTTGGTTATATTATGAGTGGTGATCCAGGTTATATTTCTAGTCATCGTGAAGCTCGTACTAAAATTTCGAAAGTTGATCGTGCTAAAATAATAGAGGTTTTAGTAAGAAATTATATTAATCGAATAAAATGAAATATTTAGGATTAGATTTAGGAACTAAAACATTAGGCGTTGCTATTAGTGATCGTTGTGGTATTATTGCTAATATTTATAGAACAATATCCTTTGTTCAGCATGATTATGATCAATTATTACCAATTTTAAAAGATATTGTAACAAATGAGCAAATTACTAAGATTGTTTTAGGATTACCTAAAAATATGGATGGTTCAATTAGTGAACGAGGAAATATTACCATATCTTTTCAAAAAAAATTAGAATCTTATTTAGGTATTGAAGTAGTATTAGAAGATGAACGTTGGACAACAAAACAAGCCAATAAAATTTTATTGGAAGCAGATTTATCTAGAAAAAAAAGGAAAACTAAAATTGATCAAATTGCGGCGACTATTATTCTACAAAGTTATTTAGACCGTAGACGAAAGGGAAACAAATAATGGATAAAGAAAATGTATTTAGAGGAATAAATGAAGAAGGGATAGAAGTTGAATATGAAATCTTATTCACTTGTGAATCAGATGAAACTGGTAAGAATTATATAATATATACTGATAATTCAATTGATGAAGCAGGTAATACTAAAGTGTATGCTTCAATTTTTGATCCTACTAAACAAGACATTACTTTAGAGCCAATTACTGATGAAAAAGAGTGGAAAATAATTGAAGATGCTTTAGAATATTTGCAAAAAAATAATGAAGAAAAAAATGAAGAATAAAATAAATATAAAATAGAGAACAATAAGATAAGTATTTAGTACTATTTTTGTGGTTAAATATTTCAGCCAAAAAAATTAGTGCTGTTTTCTTTTCTAGTGATAAAATAAAATAGAAGGAGTTTGAGTATTATTAATACAGAAATGAAGAAAATTGAAAAATATGCCGAGGAACATAAAATACCAATTATTGAAAAAGAGGGCATGAAGTTTTTAGTTAATTATATTAAAAAAAATAATGTAAAAAAAATATTAGAAATAGGATCGGCTATTGGTTATTCAGCTATTAATATGGCTTTAGCAGGAAACAACATTAATATAACTACTATTGAAAAGGATGAAACCAGATATTTAGAAGCACTTAAAAATATTAAAAATTTTAATTTAGATAAAAAAATTAATTTAGTTTTAGGTGATGCTTTAACCTTAAATATTGAAGATAAATATGACCTTATTTTTATTGATGCTGCTAAAGGTAAATATATTGATTATTTTGTTAAATATGCTAATAATTTAAAAAACAAGGGTAGTATTATTACTGATAATATTTATTTTCATGGTTTAGTGGAACAAAAAGAAAAAATTGAAAAAGAAAGATTAAGAAATTTAGTTGATAAAATTAAAGAATATATTGCTTTTTTAAATAACAATCCTGAATTTGAAACAACTTTTTATAAAGTTGGTGATGGACTTTCTGTTTCCAAAAGGAGGTAAATAATAGTGACTAAATTATTAGCAATACCTAATGATATTACTAATATAGATGAATTAATAAAAATAGGGATGGATGGTTTTATTTTAGGGGTTAAAGAATTTAGTGTTTTTATTAATTTACAGTTAACTATGGAACAATTAAAACCAATAATCACTAAAATAAAAAGTAATGGTAAAAAGGTGTTTATTGCTATAAATAAAGTAATATACAATCAAGATATTCCTTTATTAAAGGAATATCTATTAATTTTGGATAATTTAGATATTAATGGTATTATGTATGATGATATTAGCATTGTTAATTTAAGTAGAAAACTAAAAATAAAAACACCATTAGGATGGATGAGTGAACATTTAGCTACTAATTATCATACTTGTAATTATTGGAGAAAACAAGGAATTAAGTATGCAGTTCTAGCAAACGAAATCACTTTAGATTCAATTCTTAATATTCGTAATCATACTAAAATACCTTTAATGATTAGAGGATATGGATATTTACCAATGTCACAATCGAGTCGTAGTTTAATTTCTAATTATTTTACTTATGTAAACAAATCATTAAAAAATAGTTTTTTTCATATGTATGAAAAAGAAAGAAAGGTATTATATCCAATTTATGAAGATGAAAATGGTACATATATTCTAAGCTCGCATATTTTAAATTTAATTGATGAATTACCAATTTTGGTTGCTCAGGATATAGATTATATAATATTAGATAGTTTAGCAATTGAGCAGGAAAATTTTGTTAAGGTTTGTCAATGTTATAAAGAAGCATTATTAAATTTGGATAATAAAGAATTATTAAAAAAACTAAATAAAGATGTTGAACAATATAGTAATTATAAAAATGATAAGGGTTTTTTATATAAAAAAACAATTTACCGGGTGAAGCATTATGAATAAGAAAATAAAAAAACCTGAGTTACTAGCACCAGCTGGTAATTTAGCAAAATTAAAATGGGCGATTAAATATGGGGCAGATGCTGTTTATTTAGGTGGTAAAAATTATGGTTTAAGGGCTAATAATGATAATTTTAGTATTGAAGAAATAAAAGAGGCTTGTACTTATGCTCATGTTCATAATGCAAAAGTTTATGTTACTGTTAATATTATTTTTCATGATGATGACGTTACAGGTTTAGAAGACTATTTAATCATTTTAGGACAATGTGGCGTAGATGCCATTATTATTTCTGATCCTTTAGTCATTGATATTGCTAAAAAGGTAATCCCGCAAGTTGATTTATTCCTTAGCACTCAACAATCAACAATCAATTATGAAAGTGCTTTATTTTGGCAACAACAAGGTGTAAAAAGAATTATCTTAGCAAGGGAAGCTTCTGGTGCAGATATTAAAGAAATTATTGATAAAACTAATATGGATGTTGAAGTTTTTATTCATGGTGCTATGTGTGTTAATTACAGTGGGAAATGTTTATTATCTAATTATTTAACCGCCCGTGATTCTAATCGTGGTGGTTGTAGTCAAATTTGCCGTTGGTCGTTTAAACTATATGATAAATCAGAGAAACCATTACCTTATAAAGAGGATTTTGCGATAGCAACTAAAGACTTATCCTTGTTAAAATATATTCCTAATTTAATTGATATGGGAGTTGTTTCTTTTAAAGTAGAAGGAAGAATGCGCTCAATTTATTATATTGCTTCAGTTATTAATATTTATCGTAAAGTAATTGATCAATATTGTGATAATCCTGAAGCATATGAATATAATATTACTTACGAAAGGGAATTATACCGATGTGCTAATCGGGATGTGGTCCCGCAATATTTTAACAAAAAACCAGGTGTTGATGAACAATACTATTTAGATTGTGAAGAACCATCTAATCAAGATTTTTTAGGTATTGTTCTGGAATATGACGAAA
>JAQUEG010000089.1 GCA_028685275.1 Bacilli bacterium | reverse complement strand
GTAAAACAAGAGGGTTCTTAATGGAAAGATCTAAAAACAAAAAAATTCTTGAAGAAATAATGGAGCTTGGAATTAGCGAATCTGAAACGCTAGAGTATAAAGAGTATTTTTTTGAAAATGGGAAATTGAATGCTTTAGACCAAAAACAGCTTACGACGTTGTTAAAGGAAATATGTGCATTTGCTAATACAAATGGTGGCAAAATAGTTATTGGAATAATGGAAGATGATAACCATAATCCTGCGAACTTTTCTGACGTAGGTGTTGATGAAACTACATTTGAAACATGGGAGCAATCGTTAAGAAATAAAATTGCTACAACAATTATCCCAAGCATTTACGGTATCGACTTGCAGTTAATCTCTATCAATGATGAAGTTAATTGCGTTATTATCGATGTTCCAAAGAGCATTTTGAAACCACACGCTTTTAATACGGGAACAAAAGATGAGTTTTATATTCGCAATGGAAATATTTGCTCTCCAATGAGATATAACGATCTAAGGAATAGCTTTAATTCTCTCGAATTCAAACAGGAAAAAATTAAGAGATTTGTAGAGGAAAGGCTCGCTTTTATTCTTGATGGCGTTTTAGACGAATCCCTTGCAAATGACAGCTCTTTAGTTTTACACATAATTCCCGAGTGGTCATTAGACGAATCAAATTTTTTAGATCTGAAATCTGTACAATATAACCAAAATTTTTGCGTTATAAGTCCGCCTGACAATTCAGGTTATCCAACTTATAATGCTGACGGACTCATTAAAATTTATGGGTATGAGTCAAGGCGTAGGGTTATGTCATATATACAGGTTTTCACCGATGCACGTGTAGAGTCAGTTGAAATAAGATTGCTAAATGATTATGAGGACGGGATTATTTACAATTGGGATAAGATAGAAGAAATACTAACAAAAAAAATCTACCAATATTTTCAAGGCTTGAGTTCTTTGAAAATTACTGGGAGCTACTACTTTACTGTCACTCTGCTAAATGTAAGAGGAAAAAGAGTCAGGCAAAGTGACTGGAATGATTACTCAGAACCTTTGATTCACAATATCGTCAGAACACCAATATTGAAATATACCGATGGTGAACCTTTTGAAAAAACTGTCTTTCCGATTCTCACTTCCTTGGCCTATAGTTTTGGATTATCCAGATCGTATTTTTACAATAATGATAATTCGCCAATTCCTGAAAAATTTGAATTCATGAATAAGTTAAAAGAGAAATAAGAATGTAAGCTAGTGCTATGTCTGCATTGTATCAACCGCTCCGTCCTTAGCCATAAAAGGACGACAAAATGGATACAATCCGGGGTCGTCCTTTTTTGTGTCCTGAAATGCTGATAGGACAAGTCTTTCAGTAAACCCTTAAATAAACGAAAGGATGCAATTTGGACTTATTATCTGATTTTTAAGTCATTTACTGCACCCTTATATTTGCTTGTGAAACCAACTACACGAAACTCGGAGTTTCGTATCGCTTGTATAGTTTCGTGTGGATAGTCTACTCAAAACAGAAAAGTCTTGTGTGGCTAATTAGATTTTGACCTAATAAATCTTCTATTGATAAGAGTATCTTGGGTAAGTATAATTTAGCTCAGTTTAAAACAAGTAAATTATAATCTTTGAAAGAGAAAATGATGAAACAACGAAAGAAAGCGGCCAGAAAACCTGTATATTTAATCCTCTTATTTTTAATACTGATTCTAATTTTGCATACGATTTGGTCAAATGTCACAGTTGGAATAACACACTATAATGTGCAATCATCTAGAATTCCATTAGCTTTCAATCAATATAAAATTGCACATGTAGCTGATTTGCATAATGCAGAATTTGGCAAAGAAAATAGCAAATTGCTCAATCTTCTTTCTAGTGAAAAACCAAATATGATTGCGATTACAGGTGACTTGGTGGATTCTAATCATACGAATATCAAGGTAGCTTTGGATTTTATAGAAAAAGTAACAAAAATAGCCCCATGCTATTTTGTAACAGGAAATCATGAAGCTTGGATTGGCGACCAATATAGTGACCTTAAATCAAGTCTAGAAGATTTGGGTATTACTGTTTTAGAAAATGAGCGAATGATTTTGAAAAGGGAGGGTGCAGAAATTTCCCTTATTGGTCTGGATGATCCGGATATGCTCGATCGAGATCATTTTGTTCAGGCTGCTATTCTTGATGAGAAGCTTAAGCCTTTTAATGAAGATGAGAATTACCGGATTCTTCTTTCACATAGGCCGGAACATTTGGAAGTTTATGTAAAACACAAGGTGGATTTGGTTTTGGCGGGTCACGCACATGGTGGGCAAGTAAGAATTCCATTTGTAGGTGGTTTAGTTGCACCTAATCAAGGATTTTTCCCTAAGTATGATAATGGTCTTTATGTAAACCGCACTACGAATATGATTGTGAGTAGAGGCTTGGGCAATAGCATTATCCCTATAAGAATAAATAATCGTCCGGAGCTGGTAATAATTACTTTAGAAAACATAGACCAGTAATTGTTTGTGTAATTAGGGAGTGTTTTTATTACAAACTATTTTAGTCCAAAGCGATTTCTAAGACTTCGCCGTTCCTAAGATGGAAGATGAGTTTTTTCTTATCACCTTTGGGAACGCTAACGTAATCAATAAGACTGCACCAATGTTCCTCACTAAATTTCATTTGGGTGATATTTTCAATTTTCTTCATAAAAAACTAATGTTGAATTGCCTGTCTTCTTTGTCAGCAATTTCTTCTTTCAGCCTTTGTGTCTTAGCCTTTTTAATCTCGTACTTCTGGATGGCTATATTGTTTTCTTTCTCGTATCACCGCTTGTCCGGGCACTACTTCGTAGAAGATGGTTAATTTTTCGTAGTCACGGTCGATTTCATCTTCAAGATTTATTAAATGCTCTTTATCGGCTGTGAGATCAAGAGCATTCATCACGGCATTTTGGCAGAGCTCAATGATGTCTTGTCTACTGGGTAGAAGCTCTGCCATTATACTTTCGAAAGCACTGATTATTTCATCCTCGGTAAAATGGGGAGTGGAGCAGGGTTCTTCACCTTCGTACTTTTTGCCGCACTGCCAGATGTAGCGGCGGTACTTGCTTGTTGAGTGCCAGACTTTTCTGGTGAAAGCTTCTCCGCAGCAATCACAGATGATCCGTCCGGAAAAGAAATTCTTTCCAAGCGAGGGGTTCCTCTAGGAGCTTATTGGTATTCTTGTGCTAACACGCCATTAGAGGGAATTGCGGAAGCTAAGGAGCTCTTGCGGCTCGTTAAAGGCAAGACATTCTCATACCCACTGGTGATGGATGTGGAGGATCAACATCATCAGGCACCAACATCAAAACAAGTGCTCACGGATACGGTGATTGCCTTTTGGCAAACCATCGAAAAAGCAGGTTACTACGCCATGATTTATTCTTCTACCTGGTGGCTTCATAACGAGCTCGATTTGGCAAGGCTTGCTCCGTACGACATCTGGGCTGCTCAGTGGAGCGTATCGGAACCGGCTGTTCGTCACGGGATTTGGCAATATACGAGTGACGGAAATGTCAAGGGCTATAACGGAAGGCTCGATTGCAACTATGCCTACAAGGACTACCCGAAGATCATGAGGGAGAATGGTCTCAACGGTTTGAGAAAAACTGCGACCTCCTCTTCTCCTCAAAAGAACGTGGAGGGATTGGCAAAAGAAGTCATTGCAGGGAAATGGGGTAATGGCAATGAACGCAGAGAAAAACTTCAAGCAAACGGCTTTGATTATGATGCTGTGCAGGATAGGGTGAATCAAATTCTCTCAAAGAAGACCATTGATAAAATCGCCAAGGAGGTCATTCGAGGTGATTGGAGCAATGGCGAGGAGCGAAAGAAAAGACTCATAGAAGCCGGTTATGACTATGATAAAGTGCAAAAAAGAGTGAACGAGTTAATGTGATACTTTCCCCACGG
>JAQUEG010000088.1 GCA_028685275.1 Bacilli bacterium | reverse complement strand
GCCTGCTTTTAGCAAAACAGATCTGGGTGCAGAACACTTGACTCAACCTGCGGCTCATTGAATGTTCCGTCGCGACGTTATAATCACTGATAATTTCATCTTCTGCAATTACGCTTGGGAACAGCGTGAGCTGAATGAGCTATGCGATAAGTTGACTGACGGTGACTGGATAGAATCAAAAGACCAAAGCGATTCAGGCGTTCGGTTAGTGCAAACTGGCAATGTTGGTGTTACCGAGTATTTAGACAAGCCAAACAACATGAAATGGATTTCGCAGGACACTTTTGAGCGACTACATTGCGAAGAAGTTTTACCCGGAGACATTCTTATTTCAAGGCTGCCGGAACCCGCCGGAAGAGCTTGTATTATGCCGTATTTAGGCACAAAGATGATAACAGCCGTTGACTGCACAATCGTAAGAACATCTGATAATTACAGCAGTAAATTCTTGGTTCAATATTTGTCTTCGCAAGACTACTTCAACGAAGTAAATACTGCTCTTGCAGGAGGAACAAGACAAAGAATAAGCCGTAGCAATTTGGCTGGTTTCAATGTTCCAACACCGTCAACTCGAAATGAACAGGACGCTATCGGTGGTTTTTTTGGAAGCCTCGACCACCTCATCACCCTTTATCAGCGTAAGGATTTGGATGATGTGTTCTGCCCCATTTTGCCAAAAATGGCGTCTCAATCTCAACTTTCAAGATGTTGATGTTCGTCGATATCGAATCCGCCATTTATGATGAAGTCTTTTAACAGACTTTCAATCTTGATGGTCAGTCGGAACGAAGGAATCGTTACGCCTTCAACTGATTCAAAATATTCTTTTGCTTTGTCTCTGTTGACTGTTGCTTTAAGGTCGTCGAAGCGGCCGTATTCGTTGATATTCGCTTCTTTGACACCTGCATTCATAAGGTTATCGAGTTTGTTTATATCTAGGCCGAGGGCTGTTGCCAGTTTCCTTACTTCTTCTCGCTTGGCAGAAAATTGGTAATCGGTTATGTAATCGCGAAAAGTTTTTCCTTCTTCGATTGCCGCATTACCACTTTGTACATCGTGTAGAAAAATATTGGCGAATTTCTGTTCTTCCTTAGAAAGCGTCGCAAATGATGTGTGCAACTCGTCAAGCGTTAGGTTCAGATGGTCTGGGTCGATATCGCCACTGAGAAGCTCTTTTAAAAACTTTTCAAAACGTGAGTTCATGTAATCTGTGTCGATCCGTCCCGTGTCAATTGCAAGCAATGTGCTATCGATATCAAAGGGAGCACCGCCATCGCCATGGTTAGGGGGAGAATCGAAAAGCTCTTTGTACCTTAATGCCAATATGAGATAGGTGTTTTCGTCAAAGGAAATTTCAATTATCTTATTGTCAGGTTCAGTAAATTTGTAAATTTTCTTATCCCAGGTAAATCCCTGTATTTTGGCCGCTTCCAAATGCTCATTAAATTCTTTAAATAGTTTGGCAAATCGGCCGCATTCATTGACATCACTAGGTAGTCGGGAGAAATCGGAGATTCCGGCAAGGGTAAAAAGGCGTGAGATATCTTCGAAAATCTGGTTCATCTTTTCTAGGTTATAGTCAAGCTTTTCGACAAACAAACCGAGTGGTTTATTACCTGAATACAAGGCGACTGCGTCATTGATGTTTCGTTCCATGGTATTGAGGTAGCGGTAATAGCGTATTGTGCCAAAAGGTTTATCCGATCCGAACAAGCGATTGGTTCGAGAAAATGCTTGAATCACGCTCTCATATCTAAGCACTTTGTCCAGATAGAGCGTGTTCACCCATTTTGAATCAAATCCGGTCAACATTTGATCAACGACGATCAACAAATCAATTTGTTGGTCGGGTTTTCGGTCAATGTGTTCGTAGGGTCTTTTATGTGCAAGTCGAGACGCGATGTCCTTGCGGTATTGATTGTAGGTTGTAAGCGAGAAATCTTGGTCAAATTTCCGATTGTAATCCTCCAGAATCTCAACGAGACCATCCTCTTTGAACTCTATTCCCGCGCGATGATCGAGGTTCGGGTCAAAAAGCGCAGCAATATTAAGATGAGGCAATGAAGCTTTCATGAGACGATAGTATTCAATCGCTTCGGCAATGCTACTAGTGGCAAAAAGTGCATGGAATTTTGATGCACGACTTAGTTGAACCCAGTTGTCGGCAATATCCTTAATGATTGCATTTCTATGTTCGTCAAGCCAGTACTGAGATCTGTGGATCCAATCTTCAATACCCTTAACATACTTTCCGTCTTTACCACGATAACCTGCCATCTTGACTTTGTCTGAATCCATATAGTCATAAAATATTTTTTTCTTTTCAGGATTAGATGTAGCATCTTCTACAGTTGCGGCATTGGCCATCTTAAGGGCCACAGCTCTCCGCAGGTCGGTATCCGCATAGGTTACGACTTTGGATGGATTGAATCCAAGGACATTCTTGTCACGAATTCCGTCAGCGATGCTGTAGCGATGCAATTCATTGCCAAAGACCGTGGCCGTTGTGTTCTTAAACTTCTGGTTTTCTTCGTGAATGGGAGTGCCCGTGAATCCGAAAAAGATAGCATCCGGGAATGTGCGTTTAATGGTAATCAGCATGTCGCCAAAGGTTGAGCGATGCGCTTCATCGACAATAAAGACAATACGCTTCTCACTCATAGAGCGAATATCTGCGGCGTTTAAGCCGCCATCGTCCTGCTTGATGTTACTCATCTTTTGAATGGACGTGACAATAAGAGTATCGTTCGGAGCCTTGCTTTTAAGTTTTGCGATAAGTGCGTGGGTATCTTCAGTTGCTTGAACCTCTTCGCGATCCTCCGCAAAAGCACGGTAAGCGCGAAGTGATTGTGTCCCTAGTTCAATCCGATCCATGAGGAAAACAACTTTATCAGCATCTTTTGAATTGGCGATCAATTGGGCGGACTTGAAACTGGTCATCGTTTTACCAGAACCGGTTGTATGCCAGATATAGCCACCGAGCATATGCTGGTCATTCCAGTTGATTTTTGAGACGCGATCAGAGATTTCATTAGCCGCATAATACTGATAACTACGCATGACCTTTAAGATGCCATCTGAATCATCCGCGACTGTGTAAAAACCAATCAACTGATGTGCCATAGGGATGGACAGAAGATAAGTCGCGATGTCTCGCCAGTGATTGATCGGTTCGTTATTAAAATCGGCCCAATTGAAATAGAAGTCGGGATTGAAACGACCATCAGGACCTGGATTAGCAAAGTATTTGGTCTCCTCTGGCTCCATAGCCACGAAGATCTGTACGAGCGAAAAGATCCCATTGAATACGCCTTCATTGGCATATCGCTCGATCTGGTAGCACGCTTTACTTACCGGGACGCCGCTATTTTTGAGTTCTAGGTGAAAGACGGGCATACCATTGATGAGCAACATGAGGTCGCCACGGCGATCTCCCAAAATGTTAGACCTTGTCCCGAATTTTGGTTGTTGTACAATCTGGTATCTGCTTTGTCCGGCAGCAATCTCCATACGATCGTAAATCTTTAGGCTCACTTCTTTACCGAGATGGATCGGGTCAGCCGGGTTGTCTCGTATGATCGAAATAGTTTTACCATTAATAAATCCATTCAATTTGACGGGCGTGCGATGGGCTATAACTTGCTCCATAATCTGTTGCATCTCCGTATCCGTCAACGGAGCATCATTCAGCCGATCAATTCCGCGGTTATTTTCGAAAAGGATATTCGCCCAGTTACGCAACAAATCTTCCTCTGTCGGGTATCTTAGGACCTGTTTTTCCCATCCCTTGGTTTGGAGAGCAGCAATGAGGGCAGATTCGAATTCAGCTTCTGTTTTGAATATCATAAGAGTGCGCTCCTTCTTCTAAACAAACATCTTTTCGAGAAGTGATTTCTTAACATTTTGGAGTTTATCAAGCTTACGCTGATGAAGGGTGATAAGGTTGTCGAGGTGTTTGAATACAGCGCCAATTTCAGCCTGCTCACTTCTGCTATTTGGCATAAATGCGCTGTACTCTTTTACATTAGAATTGGATATGTTTGA
>JAQUEG010000087.1 GCA_028685275.1 Bacilli bacterium | reverse complement strand
TGCGCCCGGGAATATTGCTTGGCTGGTTATTTATCTGGAGTGACGGCGCAGCGCGACAGCCGATTATAGAGGTAGCAATCACCATCCTCACCTATGCCCTCTTAGGACTATTTATAGGCGTCGCGGTTGGCGGCGTTTCACGCCTGATGAGACATTCGAAAAAATGAAAGCGTCGAACAATCGGTTCCAGGGTACCCGCCACAAGGTGTCGGGTCCCCTGACCCGTGACGTTCTGAAGATAAGAAATGCGAAGTATAATTCTAACAATATGCATTTTTGCCTTAATGTCTGGGTGCAGAACTTCTGACACGCACCTCTCGCTTTCGGGCGTTGCCATATGGACTGATTCAAATACCCCAAAAGCAGATATGCATGTTGTTGTTAAAGCCCGTATTAATAGCCGCACTGTTCAACTCGTTGACGACAAGATAATACTTGAGTTCCCTTTCGAATCAGCCAAGTTTGCAATGGACCCTCCTGACTGGCATCAGGACGGAGAGATTGTCGGATGGTGGTATGTCACCCCTGATAATCAATATGAACCATCAAGCGTTCGAGTTAAAGCCGTCATCGAGAAACCAGTACCTCTCGCTGGTGAGACAAGAGAAAAGATAATCACTATTAACGAAAAATGATAAGATCAGAACATGAGCCTTGAGAGGAACTCCTTATTCGCTGCGCTCACAAGGAGTCCCTCAGGCAGATCGTTCGCTAAAAGAAAATGAAATATACCGCAATATTAATCGCACTAGTCTTACACGCCTTCAATTGCATTGTATGTGCTGCCAGTGATTGCGCCGCACCCAGTTTAATTCAGATTCATATTGGGCAAGACATTGATCATGGCGTGAGTTTAGAATTTAACAGTCAACCACTCAGTCGCGACTCACTCGATAAGGAAATGCTTAGGATTGCCAGCATAGGAACAAATGAATTCATTGATGTTATGGTCAATACCAATACGCCAATATCGGATTTTTTCTCCTTGATATCGTCACTTACATCAAAAGGTTTTTCATCTATTCGGGTTTGGTCTATTGGCGGGGATACTTCCCTGACCGGGTCTCAAGACATTCACTATATATTCAACTCAATACCCACGCAAAGAATTGACGTATATCACAACGAGAACCCCGTGAATGATGTAGAGATAAAGATTCCAGAAGTGGAATAGAGAAGTAAACCAGGCAACGGGTCATCCCCGAACCGCCCTAAGGAACCAGATGAATATCGAAGCGAACAAGCGGGTGCAGACTACGACCCACAAGCTGTCGTTATGCGATGGCCTCCGCTCGCTACAAACGTTAGTCTCTCCCCGTGTGGGTCGAGCCTGACCCGTGACGTTGGCTTGAAATAATATGAAACAAAAACAAATCATCCTCACCACCATTATTGCTGGGTTGATTGTATTCATTCTATTCATTGTTTTTTTCATATATGTCGCGGGAGGGAGACCGACATTTACAGACACTTCAATCACCCAACGAATTGAGAATTCTATAGCAACCGCTGACGGCAAAACCGTATCAGATATTCTGCACATGCGTGGCGTAACAAATACCGATTGGTCCATTAGTCATGGCGACTGGATAGGATTTGAAGGCACAGCAATTGCTTCATGCCTAATAAGCAATGGAACTACGGAGGTGTTTGTCTGGCAATGGGATGCTGCATGGCCACATGCAC
Organism: Bacilli bacterium; assembly: GCA_028685275.1. Lineage (GTDB taxonomy): Bacteria > Bacillota_I > Bacilli_A > RF39 > UBA660 > SKGN01. The sequence continues at coordinate 2,380 of JAQUEG010000087.1, read as the reverse complement.
TGGCGCTCACACCCAATACAGTGACCATATTCCCACTTATGGATCCAGGGGTGAAATTAACATCCGACGGCAGAACCGCTTTATGGAGCGGAAGAGGCGCAATAGAAGAATATTTTGAGAAAGAATAGCCAACAACCGGGTCCACCTTACGCGCCACAAGTGGCGCGACGGTGACCCATGACGTTAGCCGATAAGAAAGAATAAGGTGAGAGTTATGAAATACATTTATGTTCTAGCACTCAGTGTCATGCTAGTCGGATGCACTACATCCAGGTTTTATAACAATGGCCCTATTGATGCCACCGCCATAAGCCAATCTATTTCAATCAATAGTGTTGACGCTTCAAATACTCACTTTAGTGTGTATTTGATCAACTCTAAATATTTTGCACTAATTCCAGAAGTCAGAGTGACACATGGCATTATTGATAGAATCAATAACGCCATCATTTTTGATGATAAACAAATAGCTGAACTTCGCAGCACTTGCCGCTCAATTATTGATTCATACGACAACGACCTTAAAGATAGCTCTAAGATTATTGAATATCACCTTGTATCTAATAATTCTGAATTATCAGGCTCAGAACTTGGTGTCGCCTATAACAACGTTTACACCTCATCCAAGTCCATTAGAGAATTTAATCGAGTCGTATTCCGGCTACAATATCTTGCACAACCCAGGCTAGCCTTCAATTCTGGAAAAACCATTCAGTACATGTACGGATCTTCGACGAAAAAGATGAGTATTGATGAACTTAAAAATCTATTGAAAGACATACAGGAATAAAGTGGCTAACAATCGGATCCACCTTACGCGCCGCAAGCGGCGCGACGGTGATCCGTGACGTTCGGTCAAAAGGATGGCTATGAAAATAGACTATGAGGATATTCCCAAGGATAAGATCGAATATTTGCGCAAGCAGGTATTTCGACAAAACCGTGTGATTAGATTATGGAGTGCATTATCCTGCGCTAGTGCCATCCTTATTTCTTCCTCAATTGCAATAGGGGTATTTCCACAAAGCCAAGACCATATCGGACGCCTAATTCTTAGTATATTACTTGCTGTATTGCTGGCAGTCCTACTATGGAAAGCAATCGTTGACCCTCAAATTAGGCGATCAGTTGAGCGAAGCATGAAACAATCAGAAAACGGATAAAAGACCGAACAATGCGTTGCTGGGTACGACCCACAAGCTGCCGCTATGCACGCCCTTGCGCACGCAGCACTCCTATCGGGTATAGCCCGTGGGTCGTCCCCTTGTCGTTATGCGATAGCCTCCGCACGCTACAATCGTTATCCTCTATGCGTGTGGGCCGATCCTGAACCGTGACGTTCTCAACCAAGAGACAGGAGGCATTTGATGCAGAGGATTATGACAAGACCTATTGCGGTTCTTCTTCTTGTGGTATCGAGTTATATGCCCAACGCCCGAGCGAACTACCTACTCTTCGATGCCGCCACCGATTCCGTCCAGATCGATGGCCAGACGCCTTACGGCGGCAGCTTCACCTTTGAAGCCGTCGTGGTCTTCACCCCGTCTCACAACGGGGGTGGCGATGTGTTCGTCGAATGGACCAGCGGACAGGAGCACAGATTGCTGGGGGTCGGGACGAACATCGTCACCGGATACAATGCTCCGCGCGGTGGCAGCCCCTTCAGTGTTACGGGGTTGGTATTGAGCCTGTACCAGCCCCATCACATCGCTTATGTATCTGAGCGATACGAAGAACGCATGTACTTGGATGGTCAATTGGTGGGTAGCCGCGCGACCGGCACTTCGGTCGTGGATTCCGGCGGTAACAAGGGCTGTCTGGGTGGCGGGACGTTTGGCACCGGGTGGGTGGGCTACATCGATTCGCTCCGGCTTTCCGACACAATCCGCTATGTGGATAGTGAGTTCATTCCGCCACTGGGCGATATGACAGCCGACGGGAACACGCTGCTGCTATACAACTTCAATGAGTCACCTGGAAGCCTCACGGCCGCCGATTCGAGCGGGAATGGCAGAACAGGCACTTTAGGCACGGGGAATATTTCGGGCGCGACGTCGCCGGAATTCGTCTCCAAGGTTCCGGCCCCCCCCGCCTTATCGATAATGAATCAAAACGGATTTCGACTAGCCGTTTCGAACTTGATCCCCGGATGGGTTCATGTATTGGAAACCAGGACATCGTTGACGAGCGGATCATGGACGCCGATCACGGAATGGTTCGCTACGGGAGCTCAAACGAACATGCCAATCGGCATGTCCGGCGAGAAGCAGTTCTTCCGATTACGTGCAAGGCCGTGATAAGGCATGGAGAAGGAGCCCGTAAAGCGCGAACAACCCCGTCGTGGGTACGCGCTACCGTGCGCCCCACACGGGGAGCGTTG
>JAQUEG010000086.1 GCA_028685275.1 Bacilli bacterium | reverse complement strand
CTCCCACAGGGGCCATTACAAGTGCCTGTGTCTACTCGCTTGTTGAGACGGCCAAGGCAAATGCCCTGGATCCTTTCTTGTATCTTCGGACCTTATTTGAAGAAATCCCCGGCAGTGATTACCGTAGGAACTCCGATTCGATGGAGCGGCTCATGCCCTGGAGTGACTTCATGCAAGCGCGATGCGCGGCTAACGCCCCTCGATAATTTTCCATTCTTTACATCTTTTTTAGGATCGCCGCCGCTGGGACGTCTAACAAAGGACGCTTACATACGAAGATCTACATTGCCTGTGGTTACACGGACCTTCGAAAACAAATCGACGGTCTGGCGGCGATCGTGGTGGAGGTCTTTGGCCAAGATCCCTGCCAGGCGAATGCGCTTTATTTATTTTGCGGAAGAAGGAGCGATCGCTTCAAGGCACTCTACTGGGAAGGTAACGGATTTATGCTTCTTTACAAGCGATTAGAAAATGGTCGTTTCCAGTGGCCGCGCACGCCCCACACTGGTGCATTTCTAGATTGCCATAATCAGCTCTCTCAGGGAGGCGATGGATGATCCATTTAGTAATTTGTGACCAGTATATAAGTAACTTGCATTGGAGTTAAAATGACTGAGGTGTATTTCGGTTATAATTTGCCAATATCGTTATATATATGTGCAATGTATTGCAATACACGTACATATGACGTACAATATAATTCAAATGAGAAAGGAGAGAGAACAATGGCTGTATCCACTAAGAATATCAGCATCCGTATGGACGCTGACTTGAAGACACAGGCTGATGCGCTTTTTGCGGAGCTCGGCATGAATATGTCCACAGCCTTTAACATCTTTGTGCGCCAAGCGCTCCGCGAGGGCAAGATTCCGTTCGATATTTCACTGAATCTGCCAAACAAAGAAACGATTGCTGCAATGATAGAGGCTGAAAGGATTGGAAGAGATTCTTCAGTAGAAGGTTATAGCGACCTTGACGAGTTGTTTTCTGAATTGAAGGTGTAAACGAAGGTATAAGGCGTATGACGATGGAAGTGAAGCATACAAATCAATTCAAAAAGGATTTTAAGCTGGCTGAAAAAAGACAGCTTAAAATTGAGTTGCTACGCAAAATCATCGAGTCACTTGCCATGGGCGAAAAATTACCGGAAAAATGTAGAGATCATGCCCTGATCAGTAACTGGTCAGGGCATCGCGTGTGCCATATCCAGCCAGATTGGCTGCTGATATACAGTATTGAAGTCAGTACGAAGACGCTTATTCTAACTCGCACCGGAACCCATAGCGATTTATTCGACTCGTAATCAATTTTTCTAGTTAGCCCTATCCAATCCAGCGGAACGTCGCCTTAACACGTTCCGTCGTCATAAGTACTCTTAAATTATCTATCTGGGTAAAAATTGTATTTGTCAAACGTAAAACAGTCCTCCTGATCGGCCAATAAACTTAAAAATCACTATAGCGCGCCCGAATCAAGTAAAATCCGATTGTCTGAATTCGGACACCAAAAAGCCCGTCAAAAAACAGGCCTTTTCTATTTGATTGAGTGTGCAGGGCATGCCACATAACTAGGCGGTAAAAGGACCGCTGTGCCAGCAGATAACCAAGCACTCGCTTATGGCAGGGGTGCCCATTGAGAAATGGGATCTAAAGGAAAACTGTGGTAAAACCTCAACCTGATAAATACGAACCCCATATAAGTCACACCATGATGAGTAAGACTACCAAACAAGTCGAAGCCCAAAAACTATCCGGACACACGCGTGTAAATGAGGCAGGAAGATCAGGTGACCCTTACGGGTCTTACCCCGGGAGGTCTCATCCGCGGACAGGGTCTGTATTAACAACAAAAGATAAGAAGTCAATAGACGCCATAGTAGCAGTGAACTGTGAAGGGTTAAACCAAATATATTTATCAATCCAATAAGTAACCCACCTGATCGGTCGAAAAAGGGTCCACTCGGACCCATGTTCCGATCCCCCAGGACAGACAAAATGCGATGCCTGAGAAGAAATGGTAACAGGATCACGTCGATGAAGTTAAGACGACGACAGACGCCGTCAGGGGACTCCTAGAGCGTGTTACTGTTCAGTTGATTATTACGACGCGGCGGATCATCCGATCCGGCGCGTCGTTGAGCCAAGCGTTCCACGAAATGGGAGCCAAGTGTTCCGAGCCCCAAGGTGCATTCATTAGATGGGTTTGAACCTCGAACCGTAACCCCTTTGAATCCGTAATCCTTTTAGTGAATCAAAACAGGGATGAGCGCTATATGTCAGGAAAAAGTATCCGACAAATTGCCTCGACTACGGATGACGACGATTGATGTCATCCAACAGCTCGATCACGGTCAACACCTGTTCCTTTGACACCTCCGAAGAAGGGCGCCCTTGCTCATAATCTCGGAGGATGGAAGTCAATTCCGAATAAAACCAACCCGTCGGAGGCAGATTGATCCCCGTCGGGATTAACACATCGTCCTCGATATCGACTGTGAACGCTTCGCCCGCTTTGGGGAACACCCAAAGCACACCGCCTTCAAAGACAATCATGGCGTCCTCCAAGTACACGCGCCAGCGTGCGGTGAAGGGGACAGGCGCGTCAAACCAGGCCGCTTCCGCTTCAACATGAAAATGGTCGTAACGGTACAAAAAACAGTACTGTTCGGGGAAATCCCTCGATGCTCTTTTCGTCACGTTCAGCTCGTAATCAAGGGGTCTTCCGAACAGGCGGACCATGAGGTCGAGATCGTGAATATGAAGGTCGAAGGGGATAAGCCCGCTTTTGTCCTTGTCGAACATCCAGCCGCCTGCATCCCAATGCGGCATGGCCGAAAGCCGCTCAAAACGGGCGGAAAGGATATTCCCGTACGTTTTTTCCTCCACAACCCTCTTCAGATACTGACTCTCCTTCGTATACTGCAACACCTGTGCGACGTAAATGAACCGATCTTTTTGGCCTGCGAGCTCAAAAAGGGAAGCCGCTTCAGTCGGATCCAAGGTAAACGGCTTCTCACAGATGACCGAGCAATTCTTATTCAACGCCTCCCTGACATGCGTCGCGTGCAAAAAAGTCGGCGTACAGATGTCAATCAGATCCGGGAGCGTCTCGTCCGCCATCTCCGAAATCGAATTGAAGTAAGGTAGGTTCCACTTTTTCGCCTTGGCTTCGTCCTTTTCGGATGAACCCACAACCGCGACAAGTTTTGCGCTTTCGATATGCCGGTAATTACTATAGTGGACCGTTCCCATGCCGCCGGCCCCGACCAGTGCGATTGTCACCATAATGGACTCCTTCAGATCTGTATGCCGAGCGATTTCAGATAGTTTGCAGATGTGACAAGAGCCGCATCCACCTCGTTCGCGTCCCTTGGGCCTTGTTCTGTGAACTCGATTTCAATACTCAAAGGTGCGTCGTTTTGCTTATCTTTAAGCAGTTTGAAGATATTTTCAAAATCCACATAACCTTCACCTAAGGCCGGAAAATTCCAGACATCTTTCGGCCCCGCCTTATCCTTCAGGTGGATGTAGGCGATGTCATCGATGACAGCCTCCATGTCCTGCACAACATCGACATCGCCGTAAAAAATAGCATTGGCCGTATCGTAATTAATCTTGACGAGGGGGCTATTCACAGCTTTTACGATGCGTTGGATCTCTTTCCCTGATCCGTGCAGCTTCCCGTGCACTTCCAAAACAAGCATAAGATCTAAGCGCTCAAGGTCGGGGATAAGGGAGATGAGATGGTTTGTCAGATCGCTTTCATCCACTACCTTATCCTCCAAATGCGCCTCACCGATCGACGAGACGATGAAGCGGCAGCCAAAGTAGGACGCCATTTCCATATTCTCCAAAAAGTCCGTCAGACGTTCGGAGTCCATTAAATTGCAATGACCGCTCATCGCGATGGGGAGGAGATCCTCCTCCTTAAGTTGTTTTTTAATCCTTGCGAGCTCTTTAAAGGGCATCTCGGGCATCACATGCTCCGTCCAGCCGCGGGTAGCCGTTAATTCAATGGCCGAAAAACCGCTCTTTTTTATGCCCTCGATGGCGCGATCGAGCGAATACCCG
>JAQUEG010000085.1 GCA_028685275.1 Bacilli bacterium | reverse complement strand
TGAATTTCAATGTAACTTTAGAAAATCTTAAAAATACTGGTGCTGATGTTCAAAAATTTGTTGATGCTGATTGTGAAGATGACTCATATGCATTAGTTTCTTTAAAAAAATATGATAATGGTGAAAAAACTGGCGATTATGATATAGAAGTACATTTAAATTGTAAAAATTATAAATCAGAAGAAAATAAATAAATATTTAAACACTAACTATTGCCAAATTCTTATATATTTGGTATATTATTAGTGTTTCTTTTATGGCGATGTAGCTCAGCCGGTTAGAGCGTTCGGCTCATACCCGAAAGGTCGAGAGTTCGAGTCTCTCCGTCGCTACCAAAAAAATAAACCCTTTATTATAAGGGTTTTTATTTTTTAATTAAAAAATCATGAAATGAAATTTTTTGTTTTAATATATATTTTTTTATTTCCAGTATTTTTATTATTGATAAAAGAATATCAAATATAATATAAAAAATAAAACCAATAATAAATATATTAAGATAGTAATTATCAATATGATTAATAAAATTATTAATTAAAGGATGAATAACTTTAATTAATATTGTTCCTAATAAACCCCAGATAATAGAGTATAATAAGTTAATACGACCATTTAAATTAAAATGAATATTAGAATAATCCCACCATTTAAAACCAAGTATTTTTTCCATTCCTAAACTAACGTAATATTCCCAAATACTTGCAATAAAAAAAGAAAGAATAAAAATAATTAAATAATTATTACCAAATGGACTTACTAATATTAATAATAATAATGCACCAATTCCATAAATTGGACAAAAAGGGCCATAAAGAAAACCACTATTGATTATTTTGCGCTGTTTCATACTAACAGCAGATGATTCCATAATCCAACCAATAAATGCATATATAATAAAGAAAATAAATAAATGATTAAAATTATAATTAATAAAAGATAAATGTGTAAGGATTAACATTTTCGACAACTCCTAATTATATTATACTACAATATTAATTGGTTGAAAATAAGTATTTGTTAACAAAAAAACTAGTAAAAAATACTAGTTTTTTTTTACATTATTTGCATTGATGGTTGATAAGGATAACTCCATTGTTCATCTGGACTTGTTGGTTGTTGTATTGGGGTAGTAGGAGTAGTAGATGTTGGTGGTGTTGTTGGATATGGTGTCTCTAATCTACTTACTCTTGCTTCTAATCTCCTTATTTGCCTTTCTAAAGTTGTAATACGATTTTCTAATGTATTTAAATTAGGGGTGGGTGTACTTGGAACGTTAGTTATAGGTTGCGTTCCTGGTATACCAGGTTGCATACCAGGTTGTATTCCCGGCATCCCTGGTTGTAATCCTGGCATTGGTTGCATTCCATATGGTGATTGGGGATACTGCATAAATGGCATACCAGGGGGACTAGGGCAACCCATTACGTTTCTTTCTGTTTGCATAATTCCTCCTTTATTATCTTCTAAATTACTATATGCGATAGTTTATTTTATGTTTAGGCTAGTGTATAATATAATTAGGTGATTTTAATGCGGTTAAGAAATATCAAAAATGCAAACAAAATTATTGAACATTCTTCTTATGTAATAATAAATCCTACAAAGCATAAAGGAAAATGGCATCAAGTTTTTAATAATAATAATCCTATTTATATTGAAATTGGAATGGGGAAAGGAAAATTTATTATTGCGAATGCTCTTAAATATCCAAATATAAATTTTATTGGTATTGAAAAATATGCTAGTGTTTTAACTAAAGCAATCAATAAACTTAATGATTATGATATATCTAATTTACGTATTATTTGTTTAGATGCAATTAATATTGATGAAATTTTTAAGCAAGAAATTAATCGTATTTATTTAAATTTTTCCGATCCATGGCCTAAAAAAAGACATAGTAAAAGGCGTTTAACTAGTTTAAATTTTTTGAATAAATATGAATTAGTCTTTAAAAGTACGAAAGAAATATTCTTAAAAACGGATAATAAAGAATTTTTTCTTTTTTCGCTTGAAAGTTTACGTAGTCTTAATTATCAAGTTAAGAATATTTGTTTTGATTTAAAAAAAACTAATAATAAAGATAATATAACCACTGAATATGAAGAAAAATTTATGGATTTAAATAAAAATATTTATTGCTTAGAAGCTTATAAAAATTAGTAATTAATATAAAATAAGTGGAAATACTTTATCTCTTTAAACTTACGTGATATAATATACAAAGAGTAGGTGAATACATGCAGCGTTTTTTGGTTATATTTTTAATTGCTATTATTATTCTAACTGGATGTAGTATTAAAAAAATGGAAACCAATGATATAAATAAAATTGTTAATATAGTGTTAAGTAATAAAAGTAAATTATTTAATCGTGTTTCAAATGGTTATAAATATTATTTACCAAAGGGAATACGAAGAGTTGATAATAAGCAATATAATGAAAAATTATATACTGGGAAAAATATATATTATTTTTATATTGATATAGTTAGTTATTATTATAATAAAAAGGGTAATTATCAAATTAATGAAGGAGCTTATTATTCCAAAATATTGAATTACAATGATAAAGAAGGATATTTAGAAATTAATCAAATTAATGACAAATATTTTATTGAAATGATGTATAATTATGCTAAGATTGAAGCACTTGTTAAAGAGGAGGATATAAAGGAAACAATTATTAATTTTAGTTATATCCTGGGGTCAATTAAGTATAATGATGACATAATACAAACTATGTTTAATAATGATATGCTTGATTATGATGAAGAATATTTTGATATTTTCGAACCAAAACGAAGAGAGGGTAACTTTTTAGATTATATTAATGAATATGATTATTATGAAGAAGAAGAAGAAGGAATAATGTCTTCTGATTCAATAATAATGGAATAGTGAGGTGTTTAATGAAAATACTAGATAAAGTAAAAAATTTCTTTTATGATGAAGAAGAGGTTGAAGTACCAGCTGAAAAAATGAAAGAGCCAACAATTAAAAAAGAACCAAAGAAGAAACCAAAAAAAGAGGAACAGTTAAAAGAAAAAGAAACAGTGGAAATGGCTGAAAATGTTGATGATATTATTAGTGAAAGGGAATTATTTAAGTCAGAAACCACTTTTAAGTTTCCTATTATTTTTGAAGATGATGATCTGGAAACAGAAAAAACTAAAAATAAGAGTATGAATGTGCTAACTGTGGAAAATAATAATAAAGAAGTAAAAAAAGAGCAGCTGGAAAAAAAGAAATTTATGCCTTCACCAATTATTTCACCTGTTTATGGTGTTTTAGGACAAAATTATAATCGTGATTGTAATTCAACTGATAATGATAATTTATTAAATCTTTATGAAAATACTGATCCAATTGATATTGATACTGTAATTGGCAAAGCTTATGGCCGTAAACAAGAAGAAACAGTTGTAATTGAAAAAGATAGTGTGATTAAAGATAATGAAGTTAATGAAATTGATTTATTTAAAGATTTTGGTGAAGAAAAAGAAGTGGTAAAAACAACTAAGGATATTATTACTGATACTGAACTCAAAAATAAAGATAATAATGAAGAAGAGTTTAAAGGTGATTACCAAATGGTTGAGGAGACTAGATTAAATTCAATTGATGAATTATTAGCTAGTACTGATGAACAAGATTTTTATAAATTAGTTGATAGTATGTATGAAAATGAAGAAGAAAAGGAGGAAATAGAGTAAAAATGGTTGATTTAGCAGGAGCATTACCAATAATGTTAAATATATTAGGAATTGTTTTATTAGTAATATTAATAATTATTGGTATAAAGGTTATTAAAGTGATGAATAATATTGATGAGATAGTTAGAGATGTAGATTATAAAGTAAAATCCTTAAATAATATTTTTAATATTATCGATAAGACTACTGATGGGTTAGCATTACTAAGTGATAAAATTATTGACTGGGTTAATAATTTTATCCTAAAATTTTTTAAAAAGAAATATAATAAAGAGAAGGAGGAAAAAAAGGAAGATGAGTAAAGAAAAGAAAAGAAAAAATCGCTTTTTGTTAGGAGCATTAGTAGGTGCAGGGTTAGGTGTTT
>JAQUEG010000084.1 GCA_028685275.1 Bacilli bacterium | reverse complement strand
AAGGATATAATATAATCTAGTTCATTTAAGAACTGACTATATTATACAAGGTGAGATTATGTCACTTGAAATTAATAAAATAGAGAAATTAATTAATGATGCTTCTAATGTAATCATTATGGCACATAAAAATTTAGATTTAGATGCATTAGGTTCTTCTTTAGGAATGTATTATTTATGCAAAAATAATGGTAAAAATACGTTTTTATTAATAGAAGAACAAAAATCAGAAAAAGGGGTTGCACGAGCATTAAATGAATTAAAAAATAGAGATATTAAAATAAATATAAAAACATTAAATGAATTAAAATTTATAATTAACGATAAAACATTACTTATAATTTTGGATGTTCATATTCCAAATATTATGCAAAACACTGAAATATTAACTTTAGTTAATAACATTATTGTTATTGATCATCATATTCATAATAAGATTAATATTAATAATATTCAATATTCTTATATTGATGAAACAATATCAAGTGCGGCTGAAATTATAGTAGGTTTATTAAAAGAATTAGATATTTATATTCCGCCCTATATAGCTACTATTATGTTAGCAGGTATTGTAATTGATACCAATCATTTTTCAATTAAAACTAGTCATTTAACATATGGAGCAGCTGCTTATTTATGTATACAAAAAGCTGATTTAAAAGAATTACAGTATTTATTAAAGGAAAATTTTAACCGTTATTTACAAAGACAAGAAATTATTAGGAAAGTTGAAATTATAAAGGATAAATTGGCAATTGGTGAAGGGAAGGCAGAAGTAATTTATTATCCTGATGATATTGCTAAAGTGGCGGATACGTTATTATTGTTTAATAATATTGAAGCAACTTTTACTATAGCAAAAATTGATGATCATATTATTGGAATTAGTGCCCGTTCTTTAGGTAATGTTAATGTTCAAAAGATAATGGAAACGATGGGCGGTGGCGGTCATTATACTGAAGCAGCTACACAATTAGAAAATACTACCATTAAGGAAGCGAAATCTGAATTATTGAAAGTAATTGAAAAGTATATATAAGGAGGGTTACGGATTGAAAGTAATTTTAATTAATGATGTAAAAGGGCAAGGTAAAAAAGGAGAAATAATTGAAGTTAAGGATGGTTATGCAAAAAATTATCTTATTAAAAAAGGATATGCTGTTCCTTTAACCGATAAAAGTAAAGAGAAATTACAACAAGAGATAAAGGAAACAAAATTACGTAAAAACACTTTAGTTAAAGAATGTCAAAAATTAAAAAATAAATTAGAAGCAAAAATTTTTACATTTAAAGTAAAAACAGGAAAAAATGATAAAGTGTTTGGTAGTGTTTCGCTTAAACAAATTTATAACGAATTAGTAAATCATGGTTATGATATTGATAAAAAAAAGATAATTTTAACAAAACCAATTTCTTGTTTGGGAAAACATAGTATTAATATTCAATTACATAAAGCAGTAACTGCTAATATAATAGTTGAATTAATAAAAGAATAGTGGTGATAGTATGAAAGAAACAAAATTACCTCATAGTATTGAGGCAGAACAATCAGTATTAGGTGCTGCTTTTATTTCTAAGTATGCATTACAAAAAATATGTGAGGAAATAACAAGAGAATCATTTTATTTAGAGAAGCATGCCCAAATATATGATGTAATCAATGAATTAGCAATTAATAATGTTCCAATTGATATAAGAACAGTAACTGATAAAATAAAAAACAAAAAGCAATTGTCACAAGTTGGCGGTGTTGATTATTTATTTGAAATTGCTAATTCTGTTCCTAGTGCTGCAAATATCGATTTTTATATTAATATTGTTCATGAAAAGGCTTTACTTAGGAATTTAATTGAAGTAACTACCAATATTGTTACTAATGCCTATGATGGTGATATAAATATTAATGAATTATTAGATGAATCAGAGCGAAAAATATTAAGTGTTGTTAGGAATAGAAAGTCAAGTGAATTCCGTAAAATTCAAGAAATATTAGCAAAAACACAAGCTGATTTAGAAAAATTAGCTGAAACAGCAGGAGAAGTTACGGGTATTCCATCTGGGTTTGGTGATATCGATCGTATTACTTCTGGGTTTCATGGAAATGAATTCATTGTTTTAGCATCAAGACCAGGGATGGGGAAAACTGCTTTTTCTTTAAATGTTGGTACTTCCGTAGCTACTAGTACAAATAAAACAGTTGCTATTTTTAACTTAGAAATGAGTGCAGAACAATTAGCAATAAGAATGATTAGTTCATTAGGACAAGTACCGATGAACAAATTAAGAACTGGACGTTTAGAACATAATGATTGGAAACGAATTAATGAAGCAATTAGTCAATTGGCTGATACTAACATTTATGTTGATGATACACCAGGAGTTACTATTGGTGAAATAAAAGCAAAATGTCGTCGTTTAGCTAGTTCATCGTTAGATTTAGGCATGGTAATTATTGACTATTTACAATTAGTATCAAGTACTAATCGTTATGCTGGTAATCGTCAACAAGAAGTTTCGGAGATATCAAGGTCTTTAAAAACATTAGCGATGGAACTTGATGTTCCAGTTATCGCTTTAGCGCAATTATCAAGAGCGGTGGAGAGTAGAGAAGAAAAAAGACCATTAATGAGTGATTTAAGGGAATCAGGATCGATTGAACAAGATGCTGACATTGTCGCATTTTTATATCGTGATGATTATTATAATAAAGAAGCACGACGTGAAAATTTTAACAGTGAATCAGAATTTATTATTGCCAAAAACCGTCATGGACCAACGGCTACGATTGATTTATTATTTAAAAAAGATACTGGTACTTTCTTAAGTTATAAGAAAGAAGATGAGAGTTAAATATGAAAACAACAATTCTTGCTAGCGGTAGCAAAGGGAATAGTACCTTTGTTGAAGTGGATAATCATCGTTTTCTTATTGATTTAGGTGTTTCTTGTCGTTATATTGAAAAAAAATTAAAAGAGATAAATATTGAACCAAAATCAATAAAAAATATTTTAATTACTCATACACATAATGATCATATTTGTGGGTTGCCTTCTTTTTACAAGAAGTATCAACCTACTATTTATATATTACCTTCCATGTTAAAAGATTTAAAATTAATATTAGGTGATTTTAAATATGAATTTTTTTCTGAATCTAATATTATCGATGAAACTCTAATTGAAATAATTAAAACTTCTCATGATAAAGAAGAGTCGATAGGTTTTTTAATCAATAATAAATTAGTATATATAACTGATACTGGTTATATTAATAAAAAATATTTTAATTTAATTAAAAATAAAGAAATATATATACTAGAAAGCAATCATGATGTTGAAATGTTACTAAATGGTAAATATTATTACCATTTAAAACAGAGAATTTTAAGTGATAAAGGACATTTATCTAATAAAGTAGCATCTCAATATTTATCTAAGTTGATTGGTGAACAAACAAAATACATTATTTTAGTACATCTTAGTGAAGAAAATAATACAGAAGAAAGAGTTTTAGAAACCTTACTTTCTCATATTGATAAAAATAACGTAGAAAAAATAATTGTTGCTGAACAATATGATAGAACGGAATTAGTAGAAGTATGATTAAAATAATATGCATTGGTAAAATAAAAGAAAAGTATTTGCAAGTAGCAATTAATGATTATTATAAAAGATTAAGTAAATATACTAAAGTAAAAATAATTGAACTAGATAATGAAAATTATAATAACTCTATTCAAACATTAAATAAAGAAAGCATTAAAATATTAAAACGTATTGATGAAAAAGATTATATTATTGCTTTAGATATCAAAGGAGAAGAATTAGATACAATTACTTTTACTAATAAAATAAAACAATTATATGACGAAGGCAAAAGTAACATTACTTTTATTATAGGTGGTTCTGATGGTTTAGCTAATAACATTAAAGATAAAGCAAATTATCATTTATCATTTAGTAAAATGACTTTTCCTCATCAATTATTTCGTTTATTATTATTAGAACAGTTATATCGTTGCTATAAAATAATAAATAATGAAACATATCATAAGTAATTTATATTATTATTTAATTATGTGTCAATAATTTGGGAAAATGTCTCAAAAAATTAAAAATATGAGCGGGAAAATTTATTCCAATTTCCTTTTGATAAATTAATTTTATTTGTATTTTTAA
>JAQUEG010000083.1 GCA_028685275.1 Bacilli bacterium | reverse complement strand
GAAATAAAGCAACTGCCGCAACTATTTCTTCAAAACAATTTGGTTTTAAACGCCTAATAAAATTTTTCATGCCAATGGATTCAAATTGAAATATACCTTCTGTTAAGCCGTTTTGAAAAATAGCTAAAGTTTTTTTATCATTAAAAGGAATTTGATTAAAGTTAATTTCATTATTGATTAAATCTAATACATTTTCAATTAAAGTTAAATTTTTTAAACCAAGAAAATCAATTTTTAATAACCCTAAATCTTCTAAGTGTTCCATTGATATACCAGTAATATAAATATCATTATATTTTTGCATCGGAATATAACTATCTAATTCATAATTAGAAATTACAATCCCAGCAGCATGAACCGAAAATTGTCGTTTTAAACCTTCTAATTTCGTACTAATTTGATATATTCTTTTTAATTCTGGATTAACTGCTAATAAATTTTGTAACTTTTTATTAGGAAGATTAGCCGTTAATGATAGATGCGGATTAACTAACCGACTAAGTTGATTAATTGCATTAATATCAATATCAAATATCCGCCCGACATCTCTTATTACTTGTTTTCCCCCTAAGGTAACAAAAGTAATAATCGGCATGGCATTTTTTTTGCCATACTTAGCAATCACATAATTAACGACTTCTTCCCGACGATTTGATTCAAAATCAATATCAATATCTGGCATTGTAATACGTTCTGGATTTAAAAAACGTTCAAATAATAAATTGTATTTAATCGGATCAATATCTGTAATACCTAAACAATAAGATACTAAACTACCAGCGGCACTACCTCTTCCTGGCCCTACTAAAATATTGTTTTTTTTAGCATATTTAACAAAATCCCAAACTACTAAAAAATAATTACTAAAACCCATTTTTTCAATAGTATCTAATTCATATTTTAAACGCTCAACATAATTAGATTTAATTTTATTTGCTAATCTTTTTGCTAATCCTTTTTTACATAATGCTTTTAAATATTCATGCTCATTAATATCAATTGGATATTTTGGTAACAGGTTTTCATTATATGGAGATTTAATTTCACATAAATTATATATTGTTTCCATCTTTTTTATATCATCTACTACACTATTATTTTTTACTTTCTCATTAGTTAATAAATAATTATTGTCTAATAATTCATATAAATCTAAATCATTTACTTTTTTACCATCTCTAATTAAATATAAATACTTTAAATATATTTGATCATCTTCATCAAAATATAATACTTCATTCACAAATAACACATTAGGACTAATTTTTACTAATGCTTCCCGTTCTTTTAAATTAGCATAACCTAAGTATAAATAATCATAAATATTAGTTAAGTCTTTATAATATATTGAAGCATTAAACGGTAAAACACAAATTAAATTATCATTATATTTTTTTAATATATCAATTGTTATTTTGGTTTCTTGTTTTTCATATAATAACTTAGTTAAATTTTGATAACCTTGATAATTAATCGCATATAATAATATTTTAGTTTCTTCTAACTCTATTTCTAAACCAATGATTGGTTTAATTTTAGCTTTAATACATTCTTTATAAAAATCAAAAACACCAAATAAATTTGGATCAGTAATGCCAATTGCTTTTAAATTATATGCTTTACATTTTGTAATTAATTTTTTAATATCATTTAAACTAGATAATAGAAAGTAACTAGTTTTTACATTTAAGGGAATATAATTCACTTTATCACTTCCTATCTAGTTATCATTTTACTACATTTCTTTAATTTTTACTATTTTTTTATTTGACCTCTACCATTTATTGTGATATGATTATGACAGTTTTTAAGGATTACATAACAAGGAGGAAAAACATGGCTAAAAATGATACTACTAAAAAACCGCTATTCGGAAATAAACGTTCCCATGCGTTAAACATAACCAAAAAAAAGCAAAAATTAAATATTAAAAAAACAACCGTCAATGGTAAAAAAATAAAAACAACGGTTAGAGAAGCAAAAAAAGGTTCAAAATAATGAACCTTTTTTTTAATAAATAGGATTTTCATCACGATACATAAAAAAAACATAATACTTATTATTACCTAATACATAAATTAATATTTGTTCATCCAAAGTTATATCCGCGCCTGTTCTTGGATCCTTAATTGGTGGTTTAATTAAATCAACATCAACTAAATCTTGTAAAGTAATATATATTTCAGTACCAATAGTATTAATATCAGAAATATTTTCCCGCTCTTTATCTATATATAACCTAGTTAAATACTCAATATTCTCTACTGTTTGTTCATATGCTTTTTTTTTCGTATTGGCAATATAATCATTTACAACTACTACTAAAAGAGTCGAAATAATACTAATAATTACTATTACTCCTAATAATTCAATTAAAGTAAATGCTTTCCTTTTCATTTCTTCACCACCAAATACGATTAAATGAATTTATCCCGTTTAAAAACAGAGACTTGTTCCCGAACATATAAACTAACTCTACCTGGTTTTACTACTTTAATCCATCCTAAGCCATCAATAACAATATCTTCATTACTTTCAAGATTAAAACAATGTTTTTTTAAACGATAATTTTTATTATTAGTTACCATATTAATTTTATCTATTTCTATTTCATTAGCAATATAAAAAACAAAACTATTATTACTACCTTCTAAGTAATCAATTCTTGCTATATCTTCAATTAATAATGATTGCTCTATTTTCATCGGATAAATCCGTGGTTTGATTTCTTTTTTTGGAATTATTCTTTTTAATAACATTGAATCTACTACATTAATAATATTATCTTCATCTAATAAACCCGGAGTATCAATTAAAATAAAATCTTTATTTAACTGAATTTCCATTTGCTCTAAAGTAGTAGATGGTAAATTACTAGTAGTAATATCGCATTTATTAAAAGAATAATTTTTAATCATTTTATTAATAAAAGTTGATTTCCCCGCATTAGTTTTACCTACTACATAAACATTATTGGAAGTTTTATATTTTTTCATTAGTTTATATAAATTATCGATATGATAATTTTTATGACTACTAATCGTAATAATATCAATAAAATTTAAATTTAAGTTTCTTACCCAATTAATTATCTTTTGATCATTTACTGACTTTGGAATTATATCACGTTTAGTTAATACCAAAATGATGGGATTATTTATATGTTGAAAAATATCCTTTAAATCGTTATCAATATTAAACATATCAACTAAATATAAAACTAAATCATTAGTTGTATTTATTTGTTCTAACATTTTAAGATATTCATCATTATTTTTGTAAATAAAAGTATAATCACCATAACTTTTAATGCGAAAACAGCGTTTACAAATTTCCGCTTCTTCTTTCATTTCTAAGTCAACGTAACCTGGTTCATTTGGTTTATCATATTGAATTATGGCACCACACCCCATACATTTTTTAATCATAATATTTCCCCTTTTGAAACATCTTTTTATTAGCTGCTTTTTTAATAATTTTCTTTTCAAAATAACGATTTAATTTGGTAAAAAAGTGATCTCTAATACCAATTGGATTCACTAAAATAGTAGTAATACCTACACGATTACCACCTAAAACATCAGTTACTAATTGATCCCCAATACTTGCCACTTCATTTATTTGTAATTTATATTCTTTTAATATTTTTTTATATTTTTTACTAAATGGTTTCATTGCTAAACAAGCACAATCTAATTCTAAATATTCTTTAAATGGTTTCAACCTTTTTTTAGAGGCATTTGATAATAAAATAACTTTAAAACCCATTTCTTTTAATTTTTCAATTAAATCTTTCACCTTTTTAGTAGGCTTCTTTAAATTGAGGGATGCTAAGGTGTTATCAACATCAAATAATATACACTTAATACCACGACTTTTTAATTTTTTATAATCAATTGTATAAATACTTTTTTGATAAATATCGGGAATAAATTTCACTAACATTTTATCATCCTTCCCTATATTAATTTAATAACGATAATATCTCTATTAAAATAATACCATATTTTAGTTGTTTTTACAATAAAACCTTAATAATAAAAAAAAGAATAAAATAATTTATTCTTAACTAGATTTATTTAACGTTTTAGCATATCCCTCTTTAGCATCTGGTCTTTCATAATGAAATCGATTAATTTTATCATCCCACGAAATAAATAACTCGGGAAAGTCTAATTCTGCTTTTTCTTTTTTA
>JAQUEG010000082.1 GCA_028685275.1 Bacilli bacterium | reverse complement strand
CTTATTGCGTGTCATCATTTTGCAAGGTTCTCCGCATTCCTGTCGGGAATTCTTGCAATATAATGGCATGATCCTGATATATAGTCAACTCTATTGCAATAGGATATGACTATTTCAGCGGCGACTATCTATATCTGTTTTAGATTTTTACATAGAAATCTATGATGTGTGAGAAAGACAAGCCCATACGGAGCGAATGGACAACATGGCGAAAAAGGCATTAGTGACGGGGGCGGGCAGCGGCATCGGGCGGGCCATTGCGCTGGGGTTGGCGCTGCTGGGCCAGGAGGTCTTGCTGGGGGGGCGCGACGAACGCAAGCTGCAGGCGGTGGCGGCGGAAATCGCGCAAGCCGGCGGTCGGGCCCGGCCTTGTGCCGCGGACCTCTCCGACGAAACGCAGCTCCGGGGACTGGTGGACGGGGTGCTTCGCGAGGGCGATGGGCTCGATGTGCTGGTGCACTCGGCGGGATGTTTCATGATGGGGCTGTGGGCATCCGAGCCGGTAGAGGATCTCGACCGGATGTATCGCATCCATATGCGCGCGCCCTATCTGCTTACCCAGCTTCTGTTGCCCACCCTGGAGGAGCGCTCGGGGCAGGTGGTGTTCATCAATTCGTCTGCCTCCCTGATGACCGGGCCCAAATGGGGGGCCTATTCCGCGGTGAAGGCCGGTCTCAAATTGCTGGCCGACAGCCTGCGGAGCGAGGTGAATCCCTTCGGTGTGCGCGTGGTCAGCGTGTTTCCCGGCCGGACGGCCACGCCGATGCAGGAACGCATCTTCGGTCTGGAAAACCGCCCCTATGGCCCTGAAAACCTGATCCAGCCCGAAGATGTTGCCCGCATGGTGGTGGCGGCGCTGGAACTGCCGCACACGGCGGAAGTCACGGACATCTTCGTGCGCCCGACGAAGAAATTGAGTTGAGGCTCCGGGACGGGCGGATGGCCGCCCGGGCGCATCTGCGATTGGGTGCAGGGTGAAGGCCTGCGGCTCACCCGGAGGGTTCGCCCGGCCTGTTCGACGTCCGACCGGTCGGGGCAGGGCGAGGCATCCCGGAAGAGCCGGGCTGTTTGTCCATTTGGCCATCGCGAATGAACCCCATCGCCGATGCGCCCCGGGATGCCGACATCGGGCTTTACTCCTCCCAGCCGGTTTGACAGTCTGCCGGCCATGAGCACGCCTTTGCAGGATGATTCCGGCGGGCGCCGTCCGGCGCCGCCCCGGCGGCCGCTTCTGTTCCGCGGCCTGGGCGCCGCCTTCCTGGCCTGGGACAAGGTGCGCGCCTTGTGCATCCGGCAGTATCTCCTGGGCCGTTTCGGGCATGCCGGCCGGGACGTGACCCTGGGCGCCCGTGTCCGCGTGCATGGCGCGGGGCATATCCAGGTTGAAGACGGCGTGGTGATTGCCGACGACGTGACCTTGCGTGCGCAGACGGCCTATCCGTGGACCTCCCCGCCGCAGACGTTCGCGCCCGAAATGGTGCTGAAGCGCGGGTGCTTCATCAATGCCTACACACAGATCGCCTGCGCCCGCCGCGTGGTCGTCGGCGCCGACACCATGATCGCCGAGGGATGCTTCATCGCCGACAACACCCATGGCTATGCCGATCCCGGCCGCAGCCCGAAGGCCCAGCCGCTCGAACGGCCCGGCGAGATCGTCATCGGGGACGACTGCTGGATCGGCGCGCATGTCTGCGTGGTGGGCAACATCCGCATCGGCCGCCACTGCGTGGTGGGCTCCAACGCGGTGGTGACCGGCGACCTGCCGGACTTCTGCGTGGCGGTCGGCGCGCCCGCGCGCGTGATCAAGCGCTACGACCCCGTTCAGCAGGCCTGGCGGCCGGTTTCGGCGGACGAGGCGCGCGAGTTGCAAGGGAAGCGGGCCTAGGCCATGGAAGCCGCCCGTCCGCCTTCCGTCTGGGCCGTGGTCCTTGGCTACAACCATCCGGAGGACACCATCGAATGCCTCCAGAGCCTGGCGCAGGTCGAATACGGTCCGCTGACGATCCTCTACGTGGACAACGGGAGCGAACCCGCCAACTGCGAACGGGTGGTGCAGGCGGTTCCGCGCATCGGCATCCTGCGGCTGGAGCCCAACGCCGGCGTTGCGGGCGGCTTCAACGCCGGTCTCCGCCACGCCTTCGCGCACGGGGCCGACTGCGCCATCATTCTCAACAACGATACGGCGGTCGATCCGTCGTTCGTCCGGCATCTGGTTGCGGCGGCTCTTGCGCATCCGGCGGCCGGGATGCTGGTGCAGAAGACGGGCGTCAGCCTGTCCTCGGGCATTCAGACGGTCCGGGTGGAGATGGTGACGGCGGGATCCAGCGGATTCGTCGGTGCGTTCGACTGGTTCCGCGCAGTGACGCCGGTCGCGCAATCGGCCTATTCGTCGGGCACACCGTGGGCAATGCCGGGCACGGTGGAGATGGAGAACTTCGACATCGGTGGGGAAGGCGTGGCGTACCACGATGCCAGTACATCGAACGAGGGCGGAAAATACCGCGCGACCGGAGTGGACATCGCACAGGACGCGAATGCGGGGAACGGCTACGTGGTGGGCTGGACGCCGGCCGGGGAATGGCTGGAATACACGGTCAACATCACCACCACCGGAACCTACACGCTGGAGACGCGCGTGGCGGGCGTGGGGACGGGCGGCCAGTTCCGCATCCGGGTCAACGGCACGGACCAGACCGGATTACTGTCCGTGCCGAACACGGGCGCATGGAACGCCTATCAGCTGGTGCAGAAGACGGGCGTCAGCCTGTCCTCGGGCATCCAGACGGTCCGGGGGGAGATGGTGACGGCGGGATCCAGCAGACAAACCGGTGCCTTCGACTTATTCCGCATCTATTCCGGTGCGGCCGGTAAATTGGCGGGCGTCCGGACGGTGCAATCCGTCTCTCCGATTCCGCTGGATGTTCGCACAAGCAACGAAAAGAGCCGGCCTGCGGCGGGCTGGCTTGCCGTGGACCGCGACTTCGAAACGGCCTGGGAAGGGGTTCCGGGCGGCGGGTGGCTGGTGCTGGTGTATGATCTCCCCGTTGTGCTTGACGGAATCAGGATCGCCTGGGAAGACGGATCGTCGACCAACGTCCAATGCCTGCACAGTCTCGATGCCGGGACATGGGAGACATTCGATGCGGAAGCAGTCTCCGTCACGGCGCGCTACCTCTGGCTGATCTTCCCCGATGAAGGTCCGGACGCCTTTCCCGCCATCCAGGAAATCCGACTGGAGTGATTAATCGGCCCTGGCGGCAAGCTGTCGGCAGACCTCCCGCCGCCGAGTGTAGTAAAACAGCCAGGCGCCAGGGATCCCTCGAAGGAAGCGCCAGAAGGGGGGATAGGGAAGCAGCACGCGCATCACGCCGGTGGTCGCCTTGGCAGCGCTCCAGCAAGCCGCTCCGCCGGGAATCCGTCCCAGAATGCCATCTGCGCGCCACCGGCCGCCAGTCAGGTGTCCCTCGTTCAGCAGGCGGGCATAGCCTTCGGCGTACCACCGGGCGTGCGCACGGACCGCCGCGGCGGAATCGTGGCCGCTCTGGTGGCGAACGGCGAAGGAGGGGTCGAACCAGACAGAATGTCCGGCGCGCCGCGCGCGGTCGAGGAACTCCCAATCTTCGCCGACAGTTAGGCGCTCGTTGAATCCGCCCAGCGCCTCGAAGATATTGTGCCGCACTGCCAGGTTGTTGGTACCGATGTGCCCCCTTGCCGGTCCCGCTGGGCGCGACACATGCACGGCGTAAAAAATGGCGAGATTGTCGCCCAGATCCCAGGCATTGGTCTCAGGAAAGCGGACTCCTCCGGCCACGAAGGGATGTCCGCCGGTGACGGCGGAGGCCGCCCGGTCGATCCAGCCAGAATCCACGATGCAGTCTGAATCGGTGAAGAGGAGGATGGATCCACGGGCATTGCGGGCCGCCAGGTTCCGCATGGCCCCGGTGCCCAGACCTTCGCAGGGGAGGAATCGCACGGCTCCGGGTAGCGCCTCCTGCGGTTCCGGGAGGCTGCCGACAATCAGGATCTCATGGGGCACCGGGCTTCGGCCGGCTTCAATCGAACGAAGGGCGTCCCAAAGACAGGGGCGGCTGTTGCTCGGGGGGCGTGAGACAAATTTCTTCATAGTGGACAGAGTGGACAGGGAGCGGTCACGCGGATTTCGCGGCGCCGTGGAGTTGGACGGAACGTTGCAAGAGGCGGAGTTTCCAGAAGTCGTTGTCCTGACG
>JAQUEG010000081.1 GCA_028685275.1 Bacilli bacterium | reverse complement strand
CAAGAACTAAGTGCCATACAAATTTCAGATAGGAGAGGGGAGTTGCAATGCCGAAACAGTGGTGATAGAGTAATTATAGGCGGTAAAGCAAAGACATACTCTATTGGAAACTTATGGACGGAATAAACATTGCCGCCAATAAATTATACAAATAACAACTGATTCAATAGCAAAATTATTAAGACACACATCAACGTCCTTGTAACTTGACAGGAGTTGCGTAAATAGAGTCTCTTTTCAGAAAAAGAAAATATTTACAGCTAATTTTATCATGAAATAAGAAATTTTTGTAAGTTTGTAATAAACAAACAAGTTATGTCTCATTATATTTAAATACTGATAATTAAACCTATAATATCATGATTAAAAGAATGTTAATACACTTTTATTTAGCTTTCATTCTTCTGATAGCTTTTTCTTGCCAAAATGAATCTGAAATTATTGAAGTTCCAATTACCAACATTGAATTATCTTTATCATCCGACTATATTGAAGTGGGATTAACTGATACCATAAAATTGGTAATCCATCCACAGGATGCAACCAATAAGGACTATATTTGGAGTTCCAGTGAACCTTCTATAGCCGAGGTTGGTCCCGATGGTGTAGTTAAAGGTATTTCGCCAGGAAAAGCTATTATAAAGATAACCACAGAAGATAATGGATTTACTGCAAGTTACACAGTCCAAATAATAAAGTGGACCTATCATTATAGTCAAAATAATGCTCATGTCCGTCCAATTGCTGTTGATTCAGAAGACAACGTATGGTCGGGGGGAGATAAGTTAACCAGAATTTCTAATAATATGCAAGAGGTTTATACAAACATTAGTAATATTACGGCTATCGCTGTTAATAATGAAAACAGATGGTTTGGAACCCATAATTCTGGAATATGGAAATTTGACGGTGCAAATTGGACTAATTATGCAAAAAACACTAATAATCAAGCTTTTGGTTCAGTTAATTATAATTCTATGATGATTGATGATAAAGATAATTTATGGTTTGGTACCGCAAGCGGAGTGACAATGTTTGATGGAAGCCAATGGTATACATTTAATTCAGATAATGGTTTGGTTTATAATAATGTATTAGATATGGCTATTGATAAAAAAGGTGTTAAATGGTTTGCCACAAGCAGAGGATTATCCAGTTTTGATGATTCGCAATGGATCTCTTATACATCGGAAAGCACGGGAATCGAAATACTTGACTATGTTTTTTCCGTTGCCATTGATAAGGAAAATAATAAGTGGTTTGGTTCTTACCAAGGTGCATTGAAGTTTGACGGTACAAACTGGACACTTTATGATAGATCAAACAGTGATATGAAATGGACTTCCATAAATGCCATTACCGTTGATAAGGATAATAACATTTGGTTTGCAACTGAGGCTGGTGTTACAAAATCCGACGGCACAAGCTGGATAAATTACACATGTGCAACTGAAAAGGATTACAAACTTCACAATGTAAGAGCAATAGATATAGATTCTAAGGGAAATATATGGCTGGGAACTACATATACTTTTATTAAATTGGAAGAATGAGAGTCACGATGCATAATAAATAAGGGAAGAAAGATTAGTTATCAACCCAAGCAAGAAGAGTCACGCAGTGGCGTGAGACGATTATTATCAGATTTATAATAAAAATAAACAATTAAAAAATTATGAAACAGTTAATCCAATTATTACAATTTAGCTTATTGTTTTTTATTCTGGCTTCTTGCACCCAAATAAGTGAAGAGGTACGAATGCCCAAACAGTATACCGTTGAACAACTGTATGAAAACATAGCTGTTTATAACGCAGGCTTCAATGCTGATGAAACGAAAATTCTTGTCGGTAATAACTCAACAGGAATTTATAATGTTTATGAATTAAACATTAGTGATACAGTGTCAAAACCATTAACTACATCAGTGAATGAATCATTTTTTGCAGTAAATTACCTGCCTGGGAGCAGTAGTTTTCTTTATTCAGCAGATAAAGGAGGCGATGAAAATTCGCATATTTATTTAATGAGCGAATCCGATACAATTGCTCAAGATTTAACACCCTGGCCTAATAGTGCAAATAGTTTTGCCGGTTGGAGTGCCGATAAAAAATCTATGTATGTGAGTAGCAATATGCGCGAAGTGCAATTTTTTGATTTGTGGAAATTAGATACAGCAAGCTGGAAGCCAACTTTGATATATCAGAACGATTCTGGATTAGACGCAAGTGCCATCAGCAAGAGTGAGAGATATATAGCACTCACAAATAGTATGACTGCCGATAAAAACGAACTTTATCTTTATGATTCAAAAAATAAAAAGACCACACGTCTTAGTAATGACAATGAGGCAACCTGGAATCCTATGGGTTTCGAAAAGAACGATACTGTCATGTTTTATACAACCAATGATGGCAGTGAATTTTCATATCTGGTCAAATACAATATAAATAGTGGAAAAGCAGAGAAGTATTACGAAGATAATTGGGATATAGCGGGTATGTCAATTAGTGAAAATGAAAATTTTCACACCATTTTTGTAAATGAGGATGGCATGAATAAAATCCTTCTTTTCGATCACAAAACAAATCAACCAATTGATTTTCCTGAGATTGAAGATGGAGACGTTTTGGGGGTGAATATTTCTGAAAGCGAAAAGAATCTTTTGCTAACGGTGGGAAGCAGCACAAGTCCTCGAAATCTATATGTCTATAATATGGACCAAAAAATATTAAAGCAGCTAAATTCTACGTTAAACAAAGAAATTGACCAAAATGATTTAGTAAAAGCTGAGGTGATTAGGTTTAAATCGTTTGATGGTTTGGATATTCCTGCAATATTTTACAAACCACATCAAGCATCTAAAAAAAACAGAGTATCCGCTTTAATCTTTGTTCATGGCGGACCTGGTGGACAAAGTCGGGTTGGTTTCAATAATTCAATTCAATTTTTTGTAAATCATGGATATGCAGTTTTGGCAGTAAACAACCGCGGAAGTAGTGGTTATGGCAAAACATTTTACAAAATGGATAACAAAGACCATAGCAATGGCGATTTAAAAGATTGCATTTGGGGAAAGAAGTGGCTTGCTCAGCAAAATTACATTAATAGCACAGCTATAGGCATTTATGGGGGTAGTTATGGCGGCACTATGGTTTTGGCAGCTTTGGCTTTTTACCCGGAAGAATTCAAGGTAGGCGTTAATTTATTTGGAGTGGCCAACTGGTTAAGGACATTGAGAAGCATACCTCCTTATTGGGAATCATTTAGAAAAGCCTTGTACGATGAAATGGGAGACCCAAATAGCGCTGATAGTGTTCGTTTAAAAAACATTTCACCTTTATATAATTATGAGAAAATTAATAAACCTCTTATCGTTTTTCAGGGCGCTAATGATGTACGTGTGTTGCCAATTGAAAGCGATGAAATTATGGAAGGCGTTAGGAAAAACGGAGTGCCGGTGGAATATGTACTATTCCCCGATGAAGGACATGGTTTCGCTAAAAAAGAAAACCAAATTACAACTGATAAGCGAACACTTGCATTTCTTGATAAATATCTGAAACCTACAAATTAAACAGAAGGATTTTGATTGTGATATAGTTTCGATGGCGCAGGTCTCTGACCTGTGCCTCTAATCTAATTTTCTCCTATTCTCACCCTTTGGCGACTTTGCCGTATTTTCGATTACTCAAGTGTCAAGCCTAAATTTTTATACCTCTCAATAGTAACAGTTTTTTGCATCAAAAAAAAACTTCCATAAAATCAACGTTTGAGGATAAGAATCATGAGTTTTTTAATGAGTTTAAACGTTCGTTTATCATGAAAATTTATCATGAAAGATTATTAACCTCAATGATAATGATATTGGTAAACAGCCTATAAATCACGAAAAACCTGTAACCAATACCATTAGAAATTGAGCGAAGGGCACACTATTGCGTAATTGTATCGCGTGGCTCTCACCCCTCTATTCATATTATCTAAAAATAACAATATCATACAATAAGCATTTATACAAATTTTCTATAAATGCATCAGCTATCCTGTATTAAAACGCACGAGAGACCTCGTGCAGTAGCGGTGATTGTTTAAGAAGCTTATTGTAATCTTAAAAAAAGAAACATGTATAGTTTGCGTCTTTAACTGTTAAATCTTTTGTGCTTCTGTAATATTTTATTCAAATTTGATACTAATAGGATAAACAGCAAAGAGAAGCGTTATGTCGGCAAAAATGAGAAAGAGAGAGGA
>JAQUEG010000002.1 GCA_028685275.1 Bacilli bacterium | reverse complement strand
TCACTATTTACAATTATAACATAATCAACTGCTTTATTATATAATTTATTTTGATTAATAATAGCTTTTACTTGGCGTTTTATTTTATTTTTAGTTACGACGTTTTTTATTTTTTTAGAAACACCAATTCCATATCGTGAAAACCCTAATTCATTTTTAGCTACAAAAATATAAAAATAAGGAGTTTTATAAAAATTCTTTTGCGTTATTATTCTTTCAAAATCAATATTCTTTTTTATAATATTAACTTTTCGCATTTTACCACCCCTTATTTTTATAATAAATTATATTTATTTTGATAATTCTTTTCTTCCTTTTTTACGTCTTTTATTTAAAATATTTCCTTTGCTATTTTTTCTTGCTCTAAATCCATGATTTTTCTTCTTTTTTGAATTATTAGGTTGAAAAGTTCTTTTCAATTTTAACACCTCCACACTTGCAAGTTGCATTTAAATTATAATATTTAATATATTAAATGTCAATTAAAAATTATTAACAATCGTTTACGATAATTGTTAATAATTTTTAATTTAAATAAATAAAAATATCACCTTATTAACAATTATATATATATTAATTAACAATAAATATTATTTTTTTGAAAATTTGTTAATAAGTTATATAATTATATAAATTTGTTAAAAATAATTGTTAATAACTATGTTGATAACTATGTTAATTACTACTATTTTGATTTTATCCCTTTCATTTTTAGTAATTTTGGTTTAAAATATTAATTAAAACAATGGTAATGGAAGTGATAAAATTGAAACAAGAAAATATGTGGTTAAATTTTTTAAATATTATTAAAAATAAAATTGCTCCATTATCATATGATACATGGTTTAAAGATACAAAACTTCATGATATTATTGATGGGAAAATAATTATTATTGTACCTATGAATATACATAAAAAACATTTAAATGATAATTATATCGATATTATTACTGAAACATTAAATGAAGTGACAGGCACTAATTTTAATATCGAATTTATATTAGAAGAAGATATTTTAAAAAAAGAAAATAATAATGATGAACTGGAATTAGGTGTCCCTTTTAATAACCCCGAAAAAGCTAATTTAAATACTAATTATTTATTCGATAATTTTATTGTTGGTGAAAGTAATTATTTAGCCCGTGCTGCTGCTGTTTCGGTTGCCGAAAATCCAGGTAAAGCTTATAATCCTTTATTTATATATGGAAACAGTGGTTTAGGAAAAACTCATTTAATGCATGCCATTGGAAATTATATTATAAAAAATACTAATAAAAGTGTTTTATATGTAACTAGTGAAAAATTTATTTCTGATTTTCTTAATTTAAATAAAAAAGATCATAATGGTACTAATTTTGACTATATTGATTATTTTAAAAATAAATATCGAAATATTGATGTCTTAATTATTGATGATATACAATTTTTAAGTGGAGCACCTGCCACCCAACAAGAATTTTTTCATACTTTTAATAATTTATATGAATATAACAAACAAATTATTATTTCGTCAGACCGTTCCCCTGATGATTTAAAATTACTTGAAGAACGTTTAATTACTAGATTTAATTGGGGTTTAAAAGTTAATATATTTCCTCCTGATTATAAATTAAGAACAGATATATTAAAAAGAAAATTAAGTAATATGAAGTGTGGAAAACCTTTTAATAATGATGTTTTAGAATATATAGCAAATAATTTTCAATCAGATGTAAGACAATTAGAGGGGGCTTTAACTAGAATTTTTGCATACGCTACTATGTTTAATGTAAATGAAATAAATTTAGAAATTGCGATTGAAGCATTAAAAGATTATTTAAATAAATCAATAAGTATTAAAAATGATATTCAAAAAATACAAAAAATTATAGCAAATTATTATAAAATTAGTATTGAAGATTTAAAATCAAAAAAGCGAAATACAAATATTGCATACCCTCGACAAATAGCAATGTATTTATCACGGATTTTAACTGATGAATCTTATATAAGAATAGGAATGGAATTTGGGGGTAAAAATCATGCTACAGTAATTCATGCTTACGAAAAAATTAATAATGAAATTAATAAGAACCAAAATTTAAAAAATTTAATAGATAATTTAATTAAACAAATAAATTAACTTAGTTATTAACAATAATATTTCATACTATTCATTAAATACAATACTAAATATCAAGTTATTAACAAAAATAATATTAAAAATAAAAAAAGGAGAGAATAAAAATGAAATTAAAAATAAAAAAAGAAATTCTTTTAACTAATCTAAATAATGTATCAAAAGCTTTATCTAACAAAAATTTAATTCCTGCATTAAATGGAATAAAATTTGAATTAAATGAAAATGGTTTATATCTTTTAGCAAGTGATGATGATATAATTATTCAATCTTTTATTAACCAAAAAGATATTAAAAATATAGATAATTATGGATCAATAGTTGTACCAGGAAAATATATACTTGAAATAATAAGAAAATTACCTACTGAAGAAATATTAATTGAAACTGATGGTTCAAAAATTTTGATTACAACTGAGACAGGTGAATATAATTTAAATGGTATTGGTAGTAATGAATATCCAAATTATAATTTACAATTAAGTAAGAATCCTATTATTTTAAGTACTAATATTTTAAAAACAGCTATTAATCAAACTGCTTTTGCTATTTCTAATCAAGAAGCTAGACCTTTATTAACTGGTATTAATTTTAAAATTGAAAATAATAATTTAGAAATAGTTGCTACAGATTCTTATCGCTTAGCAAAAAAAATAATTACCTTAAAAAAACAACAAAAAAATAAAATAGATATAACAATTCCCGGTAAAAACTTAATCGAATTAATCAAAATATTAGAAGAAAATGATGATAATATTGAAATTCATGTTTTTAGTACTAGCGTTTTATTTAAATTTAATAATATTTTATTGCAATCAAGAATATTAAATGGTTCTTATCCTAATGTAAATAATTTAATTTCTGAAAAATATGATACTAAAATAATTGTTGATAACCAATTACTATTTGATACGATTGATCGAGTTTCATTAATTATGGAAAAAGAAAAAAATATTATTCAGTTACAAGGTGAAAATAAAGATATAATTATTACAGCATCTTCATTAGAAATTGGTAAAGTTGAGGAAAAAATTAATTTAATTAGTGATATTAGTAAAAAAATAAAAATTACTTTTAATTCTAAATTTATGTTAGAATCATTAAGAAGTTTAGAATCAAAAGAAGTTGAAATTCAATTTAATGGAGATATGAAACCTATTATAATAAAAGATCCTAATAATGATAATTTAATTCAATTAATATTACCTATAAAAACTTATTAAAAAAGAGGGAAAAAAATGGAATATGAAATAATTGTAGTAGGTGGCGGTCATGCTGGTTCGGAAGCAGCTTTAGCAAGTGCCCGTAAAGGGCATAAAACCTTATTAATAACTGGAAATATAAAAAATATAGCATCTTTACCTTGTAATCCTGCAATTGGTGGGAGTGCGAAAGGAATAATTGTTCGTGAAATAGATGCTTTAGGTGGCGAAATGGGAGTAATAGCAGATAAAACCCATTTTCAAATAAAAACCTTAAATAAAAGTAAAGGACCTGCAGTTAGGGCATTAAGAGCTCAAGTTGATAAAATAAAATATCCAAAAGAAATGTTAAAAACCATAAAAAAAGAAAAAAATTTAAATATAAAAGAAGGAATAGTTGAAGATTTTATATTAAAAGAAAATACTATTTTAGGTGTTATTTTAAATAGTGGTGAAAAAATAAAAAGTAAAGCAGTTATATTAACTACGGGAACATATTTAAAAAGTAATATTTTGATAGGCAGTAAAAAGGTAAGTAGTGGTCCTGATAATGAAAAAAACGCAATTATATTAAGTGATAATTTAAAAAAATATGGTTTTATCATGTTAAGGTTAAAAACAGATACGCCGCCAAGAGTAAAAAAGAAATCAATAGATTTTAGTAAGATGAGAGTAGAAAGAGGAGAAAACGAGTATTTAACATTTAGTTTTGATAATAAAATATATTACGAATTAGAAAAACAAGAAGTATGTTATTTAACTTATACTAATAAAAAAACACATAAAATAATATTAGATAATTTACATAGATCTAGTAAATATGATGAGTTAAATAATGTAGTTGGTATTGGTCCACGATATTGTCCTTCAATAGAAGATAAAATAGTTCGTTTTAAAGATAAAGAAAGACATCAATTATTTTTAGAGCCCGAAAGTAAATATAATGATGATATTTATATTCAAGGTCTTTATAATAGTATGCCAATTGAAATACAAAAAGAAATAGTTAATAGCATTGAGGGGTTAGAAAACGCAATCATATCTAAATATGCTTATGCAATTGAATATGATGCTATTCAACCAACACAATTAACCCCTACCTTAGAAACTAAAAAAATAAAAAACTTATGGACGGCGGGGCAAATAAATGGAACTAGTGGTTATGAAGAAGCAGCCGCGCAAGGGTTAATAGCAGGTATTAATGCTTCATTAAAATTAGAAGGAAAAGAACCATTGATTTTAAAAAGAAATGAAGCATATATTGGTGTTTTAATTGACGATATAGTAACTAAAGGCATATATGAACCTTATCGTTTATTAACATCAAGAGCAGAATATCGCCTTTTGTTAAGAGATGATAATGCTGATTTAAGATTATTGGAATATGGTTATAAATGTGGTTTAATTAATGAAGAAAAATATCAGAAATTCTTGCTAAAAAAGAACAAAATAAAAAAATTAACTAATGAGTTATTAAATCAAAAAATAAAGGAATACCAAAATATAAGTCTTTATAATTTATTAAAAAGACCGGAATTTGATATAAATATAGCTAAGGAAAAAGTAATTGAAAATTATGATAAAAAAATATGGGAACAAGTAATCATAAATATAAAATATGAAGGATATATAAAAAAATCAAAAAAAGAAGCTGAAAAAATGTTGAAAAATGAAAGAAAAAAAATCCCCTCGGATATTGATTATGATAAAATTAATAATTTAGCTACCGAAGCTCGTCAAAAATTAAAAAAAATAAGACCAATTTCAATTGGTCAAGCTATGCGTATAAGTGGTGTAAATCCATCTGATATAACTATGTTAACTATATATTTAAGGAAGTATTATAAGAATGAATAAAAAAGAATTTGTTGAACATTTAAAAAAACTAAAAATTGATGTTAGTAATGACCAATTACTAAAACTAGACAAATATTATAAAATGTTAAAAGATTGGAATAATAATATTAATTTAACAAGAATTATTGAAGAAAACGAAGTATATTTAAAACATTTTTATGATAGTTTAACGATAGTAAAAGTGATTGATTTAAACCAAATAAATGAATTATGCGATGTAGGTACAGGAGCAGGTTTTCCTGGCTTAATTTTAAAAATATTTTTTCCAGAATTAAATATAACATTAATTGAAAGCCAAACTAAAAAAACAAAATTTTTAAATGAAGTTATTAAAGTATTAAAATTAAAAAAGGTTAATGTAGTTAATGATCGGGTAGAAAACTATGCCAAAAAAAACAAAGGATTTTTTGATATTATTATAGTTAGGGCATTATCACAATTACCAATTATAATAGAATTATGCATACCTTTATTAAAAATTAATGGTTGCCTAATTGCGATGAAAGGAAAGATAAATGGAGAAATAATTAATAGTGTCAACGCTTTAAAAATGTTAAATAGCAAAATAGTAAAAGTGGAAAAATTCAAATTACCAATTAATAACAATGAGCGCAGTTTGATTGTTATTAAAAAAAATAAGACAACAAATTCCAAATATCCACGTTTTTTTACAAAAATTAAAAAAAACCCATTGTAAAAATAATGTATTAATAGTATTATATATATAAAGAATAGGGAGGGCATTTATGGAAAACAATTCAGAAAATGAAATTATCAGCGTGCATATAGATGATATTATTCCTAACCGTTTTCAGCCACGTTTAAGTTTCAATGAAAAATCTTTAAATGAATTAGCAGATTCAATTAAACAACACGGAATGATTCAGCCTTTAGTAGTGAGAAAATTAGGAGATAAATATGAAATTATTGCTGGTGAAAGAAGATTCAAAGCCGCAAATATTATTGGTATGAATACTGTTCCTGTTATTGTAATGAATTTAGATGATAATAAAAGTGCTGAAATAGCAGTGGTAGAAAATATTCAAAGACAAGATTTAAGCTCTCTTGAGGAAGCAAAATCTTATAAGAAAATTCTTGATAAGGGATATTTAACCCAAGAAGAGTTAGCAAGTAGAATGGGAAAAACCCAAGCAACTATTTCTAATAAAATTCGTTTATTAACTTTAGCTGAAGAGGTGCAAGAAGCATTATTAAAACGAAAAATATCAGAAAGACATGCGCGCTCTTTATTATCATTAAATAATCATGATCAACAAATTGAAATTTTAAATAAAATAATTAATAATAAATTAACTGTAAAAGAAACTGATGATTTTATAAAAAATATTAAACAACCATTATTAGATAAACAATCAAATTTAACGACGGAAGAATTTGTTGAAGTCGATGAAAATAAAACAGAGCCATTGGAAAAAATAATAAACAACATAGAACAAGTAAATATTTCTGATATTAATGAAATAGATATAAATAAAATAAAAGAAGAATCAGTTGATATAAATCCACCTCGTGAAGAAATAGATATAAATAATTTATTAATTAAACCGCAACCAGAAATAGATAATAGAATTGAAAAACCAATAGAAGTAGAAAAAAAAGAAGAAAAACCTAATAATAATCGTTTTATTTTTGAACTAAAAGAAGAGGCTCAAAACCATCATTTAAACGAAGGTGATATAGCAGAAAAAGATCAAAAGCAATTTGATGTTGATGATGATTTAACTAATACTAATCTTCTTATAAATGAATATCAAGAAAATAAAATAGATAATGTTATTGATGAGCCAACACCTCTTCCTGGGAATGGCGGCGATTTAAAAGATGTTATTCAAATTATTAGAGAATCAAGTGAAAAAATAGAAAAAATAGGATATAATATTGATTTAGAAGAATTTGATTTTGAAGATTTATATCAAATAAATATTAAAATTAATAAAAATAGATCTAATTGATCTTTTTTTATTTCAGTGGTTCTGTACCTTTAATATAATAAAGAATTTTTTTCTTTTTTGTTTTTTTAGTTGCTAATTCACCAGAAATGGGATCAACTAAAGTGCCAATAATATTATGAGGTAAATCATACCACTTAGTTTCAGTATCTTTTAAGTAATTTTCAACTGTATCGGCCCATATTAACCGTGAAAATTTAGTTTCGCCTGTACCCATATTTTTATTTTCATCATAACCATTCCAAACTCCCATTAAAATATCTTGATTATAACCAACGACCCAAGTATCATAACTAGTACTACCGGTTTTTAAAGCGTATTTTTTAGTTATTTTAGGGGCGATAACTATGCAAGTAGGCGAAGCATAATCTATTAATGTATAATCATAACAATTTGATAATAGTTCATTAATAATATAAGTAATACTTTTATTTAAAACATTTATTCTTTCTTCTTTTTTTTCGTATAATATATTACCTTTATTATCTTCAATTTTTTTTATTAAGTGAGGTTCTACTTTATCTCCTAAATTAGCAAAAGTAGCATAGCCAGTAAGAAAGTCAATAATATTTATTTCTTCGGTCCCCAATGGTAGAGAGGGATGTGGTTCAATTTTTTCTTTAATTCCGGTGCGCTTAATAATATCTACTAATGTTTCTTCACCTAAAAACAAATGAGTTTTAATAGCAAATATATTATCAGAGAAAGCAAGGGCAGCTGCTAATGAAATAGATTTATTAGCATATATATTCCCATAATTATTAGGTGAATATGTACTGTTATCACTGAAAGTAAAAGTGGTTGGTTCGCTTAAAAAAGAGGTAGAGGCAGTAAAACCATTTTCTAAAGCAGCATAATATAAAAAAGGTTTCATTGTTGAACCCACTTGTCTTTTTGAATCAGTTGCCCGATTAAATTGTGATTTACTATAATTACGACCACCAGTTAAAGCAATAATTTCACCAGTTTTTGGTTTAACCATTACTGCTGCCACTTGTATTTCTTGATTATTTTTTAAATTATTATTAATACTTTCTTCTAATATTGTTTGTGCCTTTATATCAAGGTTAGTATAGATTTTTAAACCACTTGTTTTAATTAAGGAATCGGGGATTGTTTGAATTGTTTCTAATTCCTTCATAACAGCATTTTGATAATACATTAATGTTGATAAATTATATTTTTCTTTTTTCCCAACATATATCAATTCTTCATTATAAGCAATATCTTTTTCAGTTTCAGTTATATATTCATTTTTTGACATACTATTTAGAACTATTAATTGCCTTTTTTTTGCTTCTAATTCATCATTCAAAGGGGAATAATTATCAGGTGATTTAGGAATACCTGCTAACATTGCAGCTTCCCCAATAGTTAAGTCGGCTGCACTTTTATCAAAATAATATTTAGCGGCGTTTTCAATTCCAAATACTCCATTTCCATAATTTATAGTATTTAAATATCCTTCTAATATTTGATCTTTAGAATAATGAGATTCCATTTTAAAAGTTAACCATGATTCTTCAATTTTTCGTTTCCAATTTTTTTTAAAATTTAAATAAATGTTCTTTACATATTGTTGTGTAATAGTAGACGCGCCTTCAACAATTTTTTTAGCCATAATATTTTTATAAAATGATTTAATAATACGAAAGTAATCAAATCCAAAATGATGATAAAAATGCTTATCTTCTGTTGCAATAGTAGCATTAATAATATGCTTTGACATATTATTAAGCGAAATCCATTCTTTTTGACCGCTGCCTTCAAAAAACAAATTATTATTACAATCATATAATAAAACATTATTAACTGTTTTAAGATCAATTTTAGGTGTTAATTTTGCACAACCAAAAGCAATTATATGTATTAATATAAAAAAAATAATAAAAAAAAGAAATGATTTCAAAAGAAATTTAATTTTTTTCATATTTTTATCACTTCCTTAATAGTAGTATGAAGAAAAAAGAAAAAAATATAAGTGATTTTTTTAAAAACTTATGCTATAATTACAACTAGATTTTTGGTGTAATTATGAAAAATATAAAAATAGTAACAGAATTAATTAATGAATTAAATGAAAAAACAAATTGTAATACAGAAGGATATTATAATCAAAAAAAACAAGAAATTATTTTTTATGAGCATAATATAAAAGTAAATTTACAAATTAATGATAATGAAATAAATATAATTAGAGAACATCCCCAATATATATTACAATTATGTTTTATTAATAAAAGAAAAATAGAAACTAATTATATAGTAAAAAATATTAATTTAAAGTTTAATCTTTTAACAGAAACTTTAAGTTTAATAATAAAAACAAATACTATTGAAATAAAATATAAATTATTTTTAAATGATCAAGATATGGGAATTTTCTATTATAAAATTTATTATGAGGTGATAAAATGAATTTAAAGAATGAAATAACAAAATTATTAAAAGAAACTCTAATTAAAATTGGAATAAATGATGTGGAAGTTAAAGTTGATATTCCGAAAGATAAATCGAAAGGGAATTATGCTACTAATATTGCAATGCAGTTAACAAAAAAACTTAAAAAAAGTCCAATGATAATTGCTGACGAAATTAAAAACAAATTTATTACCAACAATATTATTGAATCAATTGATGTAGTGGCGCCAGGATTTATAAATTTTTTCATCAATAAAGAAATACTTTTAAATATAATTAATGAAATCAATAATAAAGATATTGATTTTGGTCGTAGTACGATTGGAGAAAAGAAAAAAATTAATATTGAATTTACAAGTGCTAATCCTACTGGCAAATTACATTTAGGGCATGCGCGCGGTTCTTCATATGGTGATAATTTATGTCGTATATTAGATTTTGTTGGGTATGATGTAACGAGAGAATATTATATTAATGATGGTGGTAAGCAAATTGATAATTTAGGAGTATCAATTAAAGAACGATATCGAGGGCTATGTGGTTTTGAGGAAAAAATGCCAATAGACGGATATTATGGCCCAGAAATTATTGAAATTGCAAAAAAAATATATAAAGAAAGCCATGAAAATTATATAGAGAGAGATTTATCTTTTTATATGGAAATTGGATTAAAAAGTTTATTAAATAAAATAAAAGAGGATTTAAAACATTTTCGTGTAACTTTTGATATTTGGACTAGTGAGAAAAGTGTTCGTGATAAAGGACGAATTGAGGAAACTTTAGAAACATTAAAAAAATTAGGTAAAACTTATGAAAAAGATGGCGCAATATGGTTAAAAACAACCGAATTTGGTGATGAAAAAGATCGTGTTTTAATAAAAAATGATGGTGAATATACTTATTTAACACCAGATATTGCTTACCATTTAGATAAGTTTGATCGTGGTTATGATCACTTAATTAATGTTTTTGGAGCTGATCATCACGGATACGTACCAAGGTTAAAAGCTGGTGTGCAGGCATTAGGATATGATGCCAAAAAATTAGATGTGGAAATAACCCAAATGGTTCGTCTTTTAAAAAATAATGAAGAAATAAAAATGAGTAAAAGAACTGGGAATGTAGTAACAATTAATGATTTAATAGAAGAAGTCGGGGTTGATGCTGCTAGGTATTTTTTTGCGATGCGTAATATTAATACACAAATGGATTTTGACCTTGATTTAGCAACTAAACGTTCTAATGAAAATCCTTTTTATTATGTTGGTTACGCATATGCAAGAATTTGTTCAATATTAAGAAGTGTTAATAAAATAAAAGAAGTGGAAAAATTTGAAACCATTGATTCAATTTATGCATATGATATGTTGGAAAAACTACACGAATTTAAAGAAATAGTCGAAAATAGTGCTAAAAATCATCTTCCAAATTTAATTACTAGTTATTTATATGATTTAGCAAGTTTATTTCATATTTTTTATACTAACGAGAAAATATTAAGTGATGACGAAAAACAAACTAATGAGCGTTTACAGCTCATTAAAGCGGTAAAAATAGTCATTAGAAATGGCTTAAATTTAATTGGTGTTGAAGCACCCGAAAGGATGTAGAAAATGAACATTAGAGAAATGCCTAAAGATGAATTGGAATTATTATCTTTTACTGACATTGCTTATCATATTATTAAATTAGATAATGAGCCTAAAGCAACAGCCCCTTTATTTAAAGAAAT
Source organism: Bacilli bacterium (assembly GCA_028685275.1). Classification (GTDB taxonomy): domain Bacteria; phylum Bacillota_I; class Bacilli_A; order RF39; family UBA660; genus SKGN01. The sequence goes on along the minus strand of JAQUEG010000002.1, from coordinate 6,688 downwards.
ATGTTTGTTATTAGACTTAAGTATGAATCAATATGAAGAAAAAATAACTGATTTTTTTGCATCAATGACAACTGATAAACGTTTTATTTTATTGGATAATGGAACATGGGATTTTAAAAACAATCATATGGTTAATTTAAAACCATTTAAAATTGACGATGATGATGACGATGATTTAGATGAATTAGAGGATTTGAGTGAGGAATATGAGAAAATAGAAGAAGAAGATGACGACGATGATGAAATAGACGATGATGAAATAGACGATGACTTGGAAAATTTAGATGATGAATATGAGGGATTAGAAATAATAGAAGAAGACGATGAAATTTAAAAAAAGGTGGTAATGTATGTTAGAAAAATTAGATGAAATTGAACAACGATATAAAAATCTTGTTACTGAACTTACTAAACCAGAAAATATAAATAATATAAAGAAAATTAAAGAAATAGCAAAAGAAAAAAATAATTTAGAAGAAATAATTAACAAATATAATACATATAAAATAATTAATAAAGAAATTAAAGGAACGGAAGAATTGCTAGAAGATAAAGAATTAAAAAATATTGCTAATGAAGAATATAATAAATTAATTGTGGAAAAAGAAAGAATAGAACAAGAGTTAAAAGTGTTATTAATACCTAAAGATAAAGATGATGATAAAAATGTGTTTTTAGAAATTAGAGGGGCTGCTGGTGGCGATGAGGCAAATATTTTTGCCGGGGATTTATTTGAAATGTATCAAAAATATGCAATAGCTAATAATTGGGAATACAAAGTGATTAATAGTATTCCTTGTGGAGCAGGTGGTTATTCACAAATAGAAACAAAAATTATAGGTAAAAATGTATACTCTAAATTAAAATATGAAAGTGGTTCACACCGGGTACAAAGAGTGCCAGCGACTGAATCGCAAGGTCGAATTCATACTTCTACGGCCACTGTTTATGTGGTGCCTGAGCAAGAAGACATTAAAATAGACATTAAAGAACAAGATTTAAAAATAGATGTTTATCGTAGTAGTGGCGCAGGGGGCCAATCAGTTAATACTACTGATAGTGCTGTACGTATTACCCATTTACCAACTGGAATTGTAGTAACTTGTCAAAATGAAAGAAGTCAAATAAAAAACAAAGAACAAGCGATGCAAATATTAAAAAACAAAATATATGAAGAAACAATTACAGAAAAAGAACAAGAATTTAGTAAAGATCGTCGTTTAAAAATTGGAACAGGGGATCGTTCTGAAAAAATAAGAACTTATAATTATCCACAAAATCGAATCACAGATCACCGAATTAATTTTACTTCAATGAATTTAGATCGAATTATGGACGGGAAATTAGATGAAATTATTGAACCATTAATTAAAGAGGATATAAAAAGAAGATTAGAGAGTTTTTAAAATGAAATATCGTAAATTATTAGAAATTAGCAAGAAAAAGTTGAAAGAAAATAAGATTGATCAAAATTTATCTGATATTTTGATAAATGATTATTTAAAAATAACAAACATTGAAAAATTAAATAATATTGATATAAACAAAAAAGATATAAAAAAATATAATCATGCTTTAATAAAATTAATAAAAAACATTCCAATTCAATATATTATAGGTAATACTAATTTTTATGGCTATCAATTTAAGGTCACCAAAAGCACACTAATACCACGTTTTGAAACCGAGGAATTAGTAGAACAAACAATAAAATATATCAAAAGGTATTTTTCTTATCCAATAAAAATTTTAGATATTGGTGCTGGTTCAGGTAATATTGGAATAACTTTAAAAAAAGAAATACCGGATGCTGATGTTACTTTAGTTGATATATCAAAAAGAGCCTTAAATGTTGCTCTATATAATGCTAATCAGTTAAAGGCAAAAGTTAAAATAAAACAAAGTGATATTTATTCTAATTTAAGTAAAAATAATAAATTTGATATAATAATTAGTAATCCACCATATATAAAAGAACAAGAAGAGGTTGCAGAAGTAGTATTAAATAATGAACCCAAAAGAGCATTATATGGAGGGAAAGATGGCTTAAAATATTATAAAAAAATATTAAGACACGCAGCATTGTTTTTAAAATCTAGATCTATGATAGCATTAGAAATAGGAGAAAATCAAAGTCAGCAAATACTTAAAATTGTGAAAACAAATTTTAATACTTTTAATTATAAAATAAAAAAAGATTTACAAGGCAGGGAGCGAATGCTATTTATTTTTTTTAATATAAAATGATTAATAAATTAAAAACTGTTCATTATGTAATAGAAAGGACGGTTTTTTTATATGAAAAAAATATTAGTTGGAATAATAATTTTAATGTTAATAGTTACTATACTTATAAATGATAATTCAAAATTAATAATAAATGAGGGAATAAGCTTACGTGTAATTGCTAATAGTAATTCTGTTTATGATCAACAAATGAAATTAAAAGTTAAAGAAAAGGTACAATCGGATATTTATTCAATATTAAATAATACCAATAATATTAATGAAGCACGCAATATAATTTCAGCTAATTTACAATATTTAAATAATAATTTAAAAAAATATTTAAGCGATCAAAAATATAATATAAATTATACTTTTGATTTTGGGCAATATTATTATTCAGGAAAGGAATACAAAGGAATAAAATATAATGAGGGATATTATGAATCAGTGTTAATTAAATTAGGAAAAGGTGAAGGAGATAATTGGTGGTGTATTTTATTCCCACCATTATGTTTATTAGAAGCGGAGGAATCATCGGAAGTTGAATATAAATTTTTTGTTCAAGAGTTAATTAATCGTTATTTAATTAAGCATTAATTTCTATGCATTTAATATAATTATATAGGGTGCTAAGATGGAATTAATAACTATTATATTAATTGGTATTAGTTTAAGTATGGATACTTTTTCTCTTTCCCTTTGTTATGGTACATTAAATTTTACGACAACAAAAATTTTTACACTATCGTCAATTGTTGGTATGTTTCATTTTGTTATGCCTGGTTTAGGGATGGCTTTTGGGCATTTAATGAATTATTTTTTTATTTTAAATATAAAAATATTAATTTTTGTAATCTTTTTTTTATTAGGATTAGAAATGATTAATAATGCTATTAATCGTAATAAAAAAATAATATTTTTAAATAAAATTGGTATGATTATATTTGGATTTACGGTTAGTATTGATAGTTTTTTAGCTGGAATTGGTCTTGAATTCATAAGCCCAAATCATTTATTATGTAGCAGTATTTTTGCTTTATCTAGTTTTGGTTTTACTTTTTTCGGCTTAAAATTAGGCTATAAAATTAATAAAAAAATGAATAATTTGGGGCCTTTACTAGGAGGAATAATTTTAATTGTTTTAGCATTTATTAATTTTTGTAAATAAGTGTTAATATAAAAATATTACGTTTGACAATGATAATAAAAAGGAATAAGATTATATTGAAGGTGATAAAGTGTTGGTAAATGGAATTGAATTATTAAATAATGCTAAAAAAGAACATTATGCTATTCCTCAATTTAATATTAATAATTTAGAATGGACTAAGTATATTTTAGAGGAATGCGAAAGATTAAAATCACCTGTAATTTTAGGAGTAAGTGAAGGTGCCATTAAATATATGGGTGGTTTTAATACTGTTTACAATTTAGTAAATGGTTTAATTAATGATTTAAAAATTACTATTCCAGTAATATTACACTTAGATCATGGGAAAAGTGTTGTTAATTGTAAAAAAGCTATTGAGAATGGTTTTACATCAGTTATGATTGATGCTTCTAATTATTCAATTACAGAAAATATAAAAATTACTAAAGAAGTAACAAATTATGCTAAGCAAAATAACGTTGCGGTTGAAGCTGAAATTGGACATATTGGTGGTAGTGAAGATAATGTAGAAGGAGATATATTATATGCTACTGTTGATGATTGTGTAGAATTAATAGAGGCTACTAACATTAATTCCTTAGCACCTGCCCTTGGTAGTGTTCATGGATTATATAAAGGGGAACCAAACTTAAATTTTGAAAGAATGAAGGAAATAAATAGCAGCGTTAAAGTTCCGTTAGTTTTACATGGTGGAACAGGTATTCCTTCGCATCAAATAAAAAAATCAATCAAATATGGCATTGCTAAAATTAATATTAATACTGAATTACAGATTGTTTGGGCTGAAGCAGTAAAAAAGTTTATAAGAAATAATAAAGATGTTTATGACCCGCGTAAAATTATAAATGCTGGTGAAAAAGCAATTAAACAAAAAATATACGAAAAGATTGTGTTATTTAATAGTAAGAATAAAGTATAAAAAACAAGAACGTTTATTATTAAAATTAATAATATATATTATAAACATCTACTATGGAGGTAGTTATGCAAAAATTAATAGTCCAAGGTGGCAATGTTCTTTCTGGAAATATAAAAATAAGTGGTGCTAAAAATAGTGCGGTTGCTTTAATTCCAGCTGCTATTCTGTGTGATGAAGAAGTAAAAATATATAACATTCCTAATATTACTGATCGCGATGCTTTAACGGAAATATTAGAATATTTGGGTGCTCAAATAAAAATAGATAAAGAAAGCATGGTTATTAATTCAAAAAATATTATAAATCGAGAAATACCAGAAAAAATATCAAAAAAATTAAGAGCATCATATTATTTTATGGGTGCTTTATTAGGTAAATATAAAAAAGTAGAAATATATTTTCCTGGTGGTTGTAACATAGGGGTTAGACCAATTAATTTACATTTAAAAGGATTTGAAGCATTAGGTGCTAAAATAAAGATTAAAGGTAATAAATATGAAATAGTAGCAGATAAATTAATTGGTAATAATATTTATTTAGATATTGCAAGTGTAGGTGCAACAATCAATATTATGTTTGCAGCAGTAAAAGCCAAAGGGCAAACTATTATTGAGAATGCGGCAAAAGAGCCTGAAATTGTTAATGTTGCAACTTTTTTAAATAATATGGGAGCAAAAATTACAGGAGCTGGTACTAGTAAAATAATAATTGAAGGTGTATCGTGGTTGAGTAGTTGTATACATGAAGTTATACCAGATCGTATTGAAGCAGGAACTTATATGATTGCCGCCGCTTTAATCGGGGAAAAAGTAAAAATAGAAGGTATTATTCCGGAGCATTTGGAAGCGTTAGTTTCTAAATTAAAGGAAATGGGTGTTGAAATAAAAGAAGGAAATGATTATTTTGTTATAACTAAAACTAAAAAGTTAAAAAGTGTTCAAATAAAAACGTTAGGGTATCCTGGATTTCCAACTGATTTACAGCAACCAATTAGTACTTTGCTAACACAATGTGAAGGTTTAAGTATAATTGAAGAAACTATTTATGAAAATCGTTTTAAAAATATCAAATATTTAAATAATATGGGAGCAAATATAAAAGCAAAAAATTCTAAAGCATACATTACTGGGCCTTCTAAATTAGTTGGTAAAAAAGTAGAGGTAACTGATTTAAGAGCTGGTGCATGCTTGATCTTAGCGGGTTTAATTGCTGAGGGAGAAACGGTTATTGAAAATATTGAACATGTATTAAGAGGATATGAGAATATAGTTTATAAATTGACTAAATTAGGTGCTAAAATTAGAGTTGAATAAATATAATTAAACAGAGAATAAACTCTGTTTTTATATAGGGGGAATATATGAAAAAGGTTATAATTTTAGTATTAATTATAATTTTACCAATTATAATATACATCATAAATTTAGATAAAAAGATATATTATTTAGCACTTGGTGATTCCCTAGCTTTAGGACAAAATCCATATAATCAAATTGGTTATGGGTATAGTGATTATATTTATGATTATTTAAAAGAAAAAAAATTATTAGAATTTTATATTAAAGAGTATGCAGTTAGTGGGTATCGAACAATTGATTTAATTCGCGATATTAAAGATAATAAAAAAATAATAAAAGATAATAGAGAAATAGCAATTAAAAATGCTTTAACTAATGCCGATATTGTAACATTATCAATTGGAATTAATGATATTTTATATAAAATTAATAATTTGAATGTAACATTAATAAATAAGGAAAGTATATTAAAGTATATTGATGAAGTATTAGTGGATTTTGAGGAGTTAATTATTTTATTAAAAAAATATTGTAAAGAAGATATAATTTTATTAAATTACTATTTTCCACCTTGGATAATTAATAATTCTGATAATAAGGATTTAGTTTTGATATTTCAATATACTAATAAAAAGATAAAAAATATTGCCAAGCATAATAATATATACTATGTTGATATTGCTAAAAATTTAAATAATATTAATTATTTTCCAAATCCAATTGATGTTCATCCTTCCATTCATGGATATGAAATTATAGCAGATCAAATAATAAAATTGATTGAAGAAAAAATTTTATAAAAAACTTGTAAAAAAGCTAAGTAGTTGTTATAATATATAAGACTTTTAAATTACTATGATTAATTTCATGGCGAAAGGAGCATAAAAATGGCTAAAAAAGATATTTATAAAGATGCAGTAGTAACGTGTTCATGTGGTGCTACTTTTAAAACTAAATCAACAAAAGAAGAAGTTAATGTTGAAGTTTGTTCTGCATGTCATCCTTTTTATACTGGAAAGCAAACAAGATCTTCAAAAGCAGGTCGTGTTGAAAAATTTAATCAAAAATATG
>JAQUEG010000080.1 GCA_028685275.1 Bacilli bacterium | reverse complement strand
GAGAAAGTTATATGCTTAATGGTACCAATGTATGGTTTATTCGTAGCCGTTATTATGAATGGGCTAGTGGGACTAATCGTTTTGGATTTTTATCTAATTGGGGAGAATCGAATGCAGCATATGATGCTGGTTCAGGGCAATATACATCGTTTCGAGCTACAATAGCAGTTGGATATGGATTATAAAAGAGATTATAATAAATCTCTTTTTTTGTTTTCACTATGTACTTATTCCCTTTTTACCCATTATTTGATATACTATAGTTATATGGGCTGTGTGGTTGTATGAGTGAAATAATTCAAACCAAAAATTTATCTTTTCGTTATGATACAGAATTGATTTTTTATCGATTAAATTTAAGTGTTAAAACAGGTGAATGGGTTACAGTTATTGGACCAAATGGTAGTGGGAAAACAACTTTATTAAAATTATTAACTGGGCTTTTATATAATGATAGTGAAATTGTTATTGACGGTATTCGCTTGAAAAAAAACAATTTAAAAACGATTAGAAAAAAAATTGGTGTTATTTTTGATAACGTTGACAATCAATTTGTTACCGAAACCGTTAAAAGTGAAATTGCTTTTACTATGGAAAATTTACAATATAAACGTAAAGAAATAAATCATCGAATAGAAAAGATTGCACGACAATTAAAGATTGAGCATCTATTAGATCAAGATCCTCATCATTTAAGTGGTGGTGAGAAACAAAAAGTTGCTCTGGCTTCCATCCTAGCATTAAAACCCAAAATTATATTACTTGATGAATCGTTTTCGATGCTTGATGTTAATGAACGAAAAGAAATATTAGATATTTTAAAACAGATTCAAAAGGAAGAAGATTTAACTATTCTTAATATTACGCATAATTTAGAAGAAGCATATTGGGGTGAAAGACTTATTGTTTTATATAATCGCTCTATTTTAATAGATGGTCCAACATTAGATGTTTTTGCGCATGATAAATTATTAAATCGGGCGGGGTTAGAAATTCCTTTTATGGTAGATTTATCAATGAAATTAAAATTATATGGATTAATTGATCGTATTATTTTAGATATGGATGAGTTGGTGGATGCATTATGGAAATAAAGTTTGAACAAGTTAATTATACTTATAATTTAAGAACGCCATTAGCAAAAAAAGTATTAAATGATATATCATTAATCATTCCTGCTAATAAAATCAACGGCATTGTTGGACCAGTAGGTAGTGGTAAAACAACCATGATGGAATTGATTAACGGATTAATTTTTCCAACAAGAGGTATTGTAACAGTTGGAGATTATACGATAAAAAAATCAATTAAAGGTAAGCAATTAAATAAATTACGTTTTGATGTGGGTATTGTTTTTCAGTTTCCAGAAGAACAGTTTTTTAATATAACTGTTAAAGAAGAAATTATTTTTGCTTTACAACATTATCAATATCATTTAAAAGAAATTGATGATCGTATTAATAAAGCATTACAAATGGTCGGTCTTAATGAAACTTTTCTAGATCGTAATCCATTTAATTTAAGTGGTGGTGAAAAACGCAAAGTAGCAATTGCTTCTATTTTAGTATTTAATCCCAAAGTAATTATTTTAGATGAACCAACTGTTGGTTTAGATTATAATAGTAAGAAAAAATTAATTCAGTTAATAAAAAAATTAAGAAAAAATTATCATAAAACGATTATTATTTGCACCCATGATGTTGATATGCTATATCAAATAGCTGATAATATAATCGTCATTAATAAAGGTAATATTATTATTGATGGTCCAAAAGAAGAAGTATTTAGTAAAGAAGAATTATTAAAAGCAAATGGAGTAGGATTACCAAAAATACTTACCTTTGTTAATAAAGCTAGAAATAATAAAGGAATCAATTTAGTTAATTGTACTGATATAAAAGATTTAATAAAGGATGTGTATCGTAATGTTTAGTTATACATTTGGACGTTATTATCCTGTTAATTCTGAATTTCATAAAATGAATCCCTTTGTTAAATTAATATGTACGTTTATTTTTTTAGTTTTAGTTTTTAGTACTAATGATCAAGTTGTATTAATGATATTTATGATTACAACTGTTTTAACAATGCTTCTTACTAATGTACCATTATATTATTATTTAAAAGTAATATATAATTTAAAAATTTTAATTTTATTTATAGTAGGTATTAATTATTATTTAGGAGTACCTTTTGATACTACTGTTATTATGGTAACTAAAGTAATTTTAGGGGTTCTTTATTCAATGGTATTTCTTTTTACGACTAAATTAAATGATATTACTTATGCCTTAAATTTATTATTGAAACCATTAGTAATAATTAGAGTTCCTGTTAAAAAAATTGTTTTTTCTATTTCTTTAGCTTTAAACTTTATTTCCACAATTTTTTTACAAGCTGAAAAAATTTTAAAATCACAAGCTAGTCGTGGTATTGATTATCGTTATTCTAATATTGGTGGTAAAATTACAGCTTTATCAGCAATGTTAACACCAATGTTTGTATTAACATTAAGAAGAGCAGATGCTATTGCTGATGCAATGGAAGTAAGATTATATGATTATAATACTAAACGTACTAGTTATATAGCTCGTACTTATCATTTTTTTGATCTATTTATGATTTTAATTCATTTAGCAATCTTTGTAATGGCTTTTTGGAAGGAGTGGTTATTATCCGTTATTTAATAACTTTTGCATATGATGGTTCTAATTACAATGGCCTTCAAAAACAACCAGGATTAAATACAATTCAAGGTGTTATAGAATCTGCTATCAAAAAAATTAATAATGGGAAAGCAGTAAAAATTCATGCGTCAGGTCGTACTGATGCTAGGGTTCATGCTATTGTTCAAAAAGCTCATTTTGATTTAGATATGAATATTAGTTGTGAAAAATTAAGAAGAGCAATTAATAGTAATATTCCCAAGGATATTTATATTAATAATGTTGAAGTTATTGATAATAAATTTCATGCTCGTTATAATGTAAAAGCAAAAGAATACGTATATAAGATAAATATGGGAACTTATAATCCAATGGAACGTAATACTGTTTATCAATATAATAAAAGATTGAATATAATGGAAATGGAAAGAGCGTTAAAATTTTTGGAAGGAAAACATGATTTTAGTGCTTTTGCGAGTAAAAGTGAATTAAAAAATAGTTGTGTTCGCAAACTATTATTAACGCATTTAATTAGACGTGATGATAAAATTATGTTAGTTTTTTTAGGAGACGGTTTTCTAAAATACCAAGTTCGTAATATGGTTGGTACTTTAATTGAAATTGGCGAAGAAAAACGGAAAAGTGAAGATATTATTGAAATATTAAAAAGTAAAGATCGTAAACAAGCAGGAAAACGAGCGAAACCGGAAGGACTATATTTAAGTAATGTTCTTTATTAAAAATGAACAACTTAGTTTATACTAATAAGTAGAGGAGTAAGAGCATGGTGTTACAGATTGAAGATATATTAATAAAAACCATAGATATATTAAGAGAATTAGGCCCAATTATAATTTTTTTAGTAATTGTTATTGAGTCAATTATGCCAATTATTCCAGTTGGAGTTTTTATTACTTTAAATATTATTATTCTTGGTCCTGTTTTAGGCTTTATTATTTCTTGGATTGCTACTAATTTAGGTTGTATTTTATCGTTTTATATATGTCGTAAAGGTTTTAGTAGTTATTTATATCGAAAGGTAAAGGATAGACCTAAATTTAATCAAATAATGGATAATATTAGTAATATGAAACTTAGCCACATGGTTTTATACGTAGCGGTGCCTTTTACACCAGCTTTTATGTTTAATTTTGCTTGTGGTTTAACAAAAGTTCCCTTTCAACGTTTTTTAATTGCTATTTTAATTGGAAAAATTTCATTAATATATTTTTGGGGTTATATTGGGACTAGTTTGATTGAAAGTATTAAAAATCCATTAATATTATTAGAAGTTATTATTACGGTTTTATTAGCATATATGGTATCATTATTAGTACAAAAGTTAATTGATTAGAAGGAGGATATAATGGAATATATTATAATTGGTTTATTAGTTATTATTTTGATTGTTTCAATACTAGCCTTATCACGTAATATTAATGAAAGTAACATTACAGAAAGATTAGGTCGTTTTGAAACTAATATGACTAAAGAAATGGGAGAATTTAAAGAAGGATTAGGGCGTAATCTAAATGAAGATTTTAATTGCTTAAATGAAAAAATGGAAAAGCGTCTTAATCAAATAAGCGATAAAGTTAATGAAAGATTAGAAGTTAATTTTGAAAAAAGCAATAAAACTTTTACTTCTGTTTTAGAGCGTTTATCAAAAATTGATGAAGCCCAAAAGAAGATTGATTCTTT
>JAQUEG010000079.1 GCA_028685275.1 Bacilli bacterium | reverse complement strand
AATTATAATTTATTTTTATCGTATTGATGGTGATATTATTAGTTAAAATTGAAGAGAACCTTTAGTGCAATCAGAAGAAAAGGGTTAAAAAAAATGGTTAAATCATTTTCTAATTTTTTTAAATATAATCCTTGCTATTATATAATATATGTGTTATAGTTTATACACCTAATGAATTGATTCCTATTTTATAGGAGTCAATTATCTTAAGATATTTAATTATTTATGTCTCTTGAGATATATATAATTTAATTCTAAGATATGTAATTTGTTAGGTTTTTTATTGATTATAACTAATAAGATATAGTGTTTAGATGTATGGAACTAATAAAGTTATGTAATGAGTAGGATCCCTGTTTAATATTAAAATAATATTTATATAATTAGTAAAAAAAAGATAGATATTTATACTATCTTTTTTATTGAAAATAATTTTGATATATAAAAATTAAAAGAAAGGAGTGATATAATGACATTCAAAGAATTAGGTTTATCAGATATAATTTTAAAGGCTTTAATAGAGCTAAATCATAATGAACCAACATTAATTCAAGAATTAGCTATTCCGCATGTTATGCAAAAAAAAGATGTTTTAGGGTGTGCCCAAACTGGGACTGGAAAAACAGCTGCTTTTGTGTTACCAATAATTCAATCTTTAATAATGAACGAAAGAAACACTTATCGTAATATTAAAGTATTAGTATTATCACCAACAAGAGAACTAGCTATTCAAACGAGAGATAATTTTAGAAAATACGGAAAGTATACTAATTTAAAATGTAGTGTTGTTTTAGGTGGTGTTAATCAAAGATCACAAGTAAAGGTATTACAAAAAGGGATTGATATTTTAGTAGCAACACCAGGAAGATTATTAGATTTAATTAATCAGAATATCGTAAAATTAAATTCAGTTAATACTTTAGTATTAGATGAAGCAGATACGATGTTAGATATGGGATTTATTCATGATATTAGAAAAATTATTGCTTGTGTTCCTAAAGCAAGACAAACTTTAATGTTTTCGGCAACTATGCCTAAGGCAATTAGAAGTTTAGCCAATGAATTTTTAAAAAATCCGATATTAATTGAAGCTAATACGGAATCCTTAACAGTTGATAAAATAAATCAGTCTGTATATTTTGTTTATAGCCGTAATAAAGCTAATTTATTACTAGAAATATTGCATAAGGAAGAAATCACATCAACTTTAATATTTACTCGAACTAAACATAAAGCTAATAAATTAGCGGACATTCTTGAAAAGAATAATCTTTGTAACGAAGTAATTCATGGTAATAAATCACAAAGCGCCCGTGTTTCAGCACTTAATAATTTTAAAAGTGGTAGAAGTAAGGTGTTAATTGCGACTGATATTGCTGCACGTGGAATTGATATTATTGAATTATCACATGTAATTAATTATGAATTACCAAACTTAGCTGAATCATATGTTCATCGAATTGGACGTACAGGTAGAGCAGGTTGTGGTGGAAGTGCAATTTCTTTTTGTGATCAAAGTGAAAGAAAATACTTGTATACTATACAAAGATTAATTAAACAATCAATTATGGTTATCGAAGACCATAATTATCCGATGGAACAAATAGTAGTTAAAGAACAAAATAAACGAAATTTTTCTAAAAGGGGATATCAAAATAACAATAATAGAAAGTATAAAAAAAATAAATATATAAAATCAAATTAATAAACGTAATGAACAAAATATTATTATATATTTAAATAATAATAAAAAAAGGGTAACACCTTTTTTTATTTTATGCTATACTTAAATAGAGGTGAACATAATGATTTTATCTGGTAAAGAAATAAAAGAAAGGATTAAGAATAAAGATATTACGATTGATCCTTTTGATGAAAAAAAATTAAATCCTAATAGTTATAATTTAACCCTTCATGATGAATTGCTTGTTTATTGTAATAATGAATTAGATATGAAAAAGCATAATGAAGTAGATAGAATAAAAATTCCGAAAGAAGGATTATTATTAGAACCTGGTAAATTATATTTAGGGAGAACCAAAGAATATACAGCGACTGATAAATTTGTTCCTATGATTGAAGGTCGATCATCAATTGGTAGATTAGGTTTATTTGTGCATATTACAGCGGGTTTTGGTGATATTGGGTTTGCTGGCACTTGGACGTTAGAAATATTTTGTATACACCCGATTAGAATATATCCTGATATAGAGATATGTCATATTTATTTTAATAATATTATGGGTGAATATGATTTATATGGTAGTAATAAATTATATGGTAGTAAGAAATATCAAAATCAAAGTGATATAAAAGAAAGTCTTTTATTTAAAGATTTTGAAAGATAATGAAGGAAGTGTTAATATGGATGGATTGTTTAATTTTAAAAACAAGACATTATTAACAATGAAAGAATATTATATTTCAATCCTTTTATTTATTCTAGCAACAATTATAATGATGATAGCAATATGGGCTGATTATAATGGTATTTATATAAAGGATAGTATTATAAAATTAATTCCCACTTTAATATATGGAGCGATAATCGCACTTATTATAAATAGTATAATAAATAGAATTGGGGATATAAAGAAAAAAATAAGTAATTTATTATACTTATTAATACCATTATTAATGGTGATTGTTTATTATATTATTTTAACTGATATAAACATGTTTTCTTCATTATTAAATTATTTAATTTTATGTTTACTTTCTAGTATTTTATTTTTAGTGATACCCTTTATAGGTAAAGAAGAAGATAGTGATTATTATAGTTATAAAGTGATTATTAGTTTAATGATAACAGGAATTTGTTATTTATTATTAATATTTGGTTTAATTTTTATAATTCAAAGTACAACTGTTTTATTTGAAGCATCAATAAATGAATATGTATATGCTGAAATAGCAGTATTCATCTTAGGATTTATAATGCCAACTTTATTTTTAGCAATAATACCAAGTTCAGAATTGGAAAGAAAAGAATATCCCGATGTTATTAAAAAAATAATTATGTATATTATTTATCCTATTTTAAGTTTATTTACAGTTGTTTTATATACTTACTTTATTAAAGTATTAATAGAATTAAAATGGCCTTCTAATGTATTAGGAGATTTAGTTATAACTTATTCTTTTATTTCAATAATAGTTTTATATTTTACTTATAAAATGAAAAATGAAGATAAGTGGAGTAATAAATTCATTAAAATATATCCATGGGTATTAATAATACCAATGATTATGATGTTAATATCTTTTATTATAAGAATTAATGCATATGGATTTACAGAACCTAGATATTATGCTTTATTACATTTTGTCTTTATTATATTATCGATATTCATAATAAAAATAAAAAATAAAGTTAAATATATACCATTAATTTTATCGGTTTTATTATTTATATCTATCTTTGGGCCTTTATCAGCTACTAATGTATCTAAAATATGCCAAGAAAAGAGATTAGAAAAGATACTAATAAGTAATAATATGTTAAAAGATAATAAAATAAAGATAAATTATAATTTAGAAGAAAAAGAAAAAAATAAAATCATAAATATTCTTAGATACTTTGATCAAAATCATAATTTTAATGATATCGATTATTTGCCTAATAATTTTGAAATTAATAAAATGGAAGAGGTATTTGGATTCGTTTGTAATGAAACTAATTCGTAGTATTGGTGGAAAAATAAAAATCTAATGAGATACCAGAAGAAGCGATGATTAATGAGTAAAAAAATATTAATATAATTAAAAAAGCGCTTGAACGATAAGGAAATGAATATTTAAAAGTTATTGATTTATTACTTACAAATAATCATATTGAGACGGTGGTATTGATGTCAAGGGTTGAGAAGTGAGTGTGTGAAAAGTCCAGTAATACTGGGCTTTTCATGATTTGAGAGCAAAAATCTGATATGCAAAAACCATGAAAATATCGGTTCATGGGAACAAGTTTAGAGGCAGGATATTTTAGGTGACAGAGCGATTTAGATGTTAGTATTTGACGAGTGGTCGATTTAGATAACACGAATTAACGATTGGCCAATTTGATGTTTTTTGATTTTGCCGGGGTTGTGTGGTCAGGTTGGATGTAGGCCGTGAAATAGACTGCTATTGCAACGATAAATCGCGATTTGAATGGTTGATTATTTATTTTTCCATAACAGACATGAAAAAGGTCTGTTATTTATTTTGGAAAGTATACTTGACATTTGATTTTATCTATGTTATATTTTGAATGGAAAGCATACTTTCCATTTGGCACAGGGGGTGATGTTGTGAAAAACCGACTGGAAGAAATCCGCAAGCAAAAAGGAATACGGCAAGAAAAACTTGCCACTGATTTAGAAGTATCTCGACAAACGA
>JAQUEG010000078.1 GCA_028685275.1 Bacilli bacterium | reverse complement strand
TGGTGTATCTATTACATTAATCATGATATTTTCCATGACTGCTGATAACTTAGTAAAAACGATTATTATTTTAGGTCCTGGTTTAT
Organism: Bacilli bacterium; assembly: GCA_028685275.1. GTDB lineage: Bacteria > Bacillota_I > Bacilli_A > RF39 > UBA660 > SKGN01. The sequence goes on along the minus strand of JAQUEG010000078.1, from coordinate 4,308 downwards.
TATCTGGTTTTTTGGTCTTGCCAGTACCAAATTATCATAATGTGTTAACAGTTTTGTCTTCTGCGCTTAGTTTTTTAACTGAAAGAAGACGATTTATATGGAAAGGATGGTGCTTTTATGATCAAGAAGGATTCGAGAAAAAGTAGATCTAAGTATACTGAAGATTGGATTCCAGTAAAAACAATTGCTAATGGAATGATTGTATTAGATAATAATTTAAAAGTAACAGGTATAAAGATTAGACCAAGAAATATTTTTATTCTAGATGAAGATGCGCAAGTAAATGTAATAACAAGTTTAAAAAACTTTTATAATACGTTGGATTTTGAATTTTGGATTATTGTTGCTGATCGACCTGTTGATATTAATTTATATCTTTCGCAATTACAGCTGTTGTATAATAATGTTAATAAGCCATATATTCGTAAATTAATTAAAGAAGATATTGATAAAGCTAATATGTTTATGAATAATAATGTAGTTGATACTGAATATTATTTGATGTTTAAAGAAAAAGATCCAGAAATTATTCAAAAGCGAATTAGACATTTAGTTAATAACTTGGCAACTTGTGGCTTAAATGCAGCACAAACTACTAATGAGGATTTACGTATTATTATAGATAACTTCCTAGGTGGAGGAATGACTACTGAGTTTGGGACGGTGATGCCATTATGAATATAAAAAGTCAATTAGCGCCTAAAGGTTTAAGTTTCAATCCAAGTGATTTTGTAATAAGTGATAAATATTGTACCATTTTAACAGTTATTTCTTATCCAAAAACGATTCCTACTGGTTATTTATCATCTTTAACAACAATGTCTGGAATTAAAATTGTAATTAAACATATATCAGTTCCTTTTTCTAATTTATCAAAAATGATAAATAAACAAATTGCTGATTTAAAAGCACGTTATCAAGAAGAAAAGGATAAAACATTACAGGAAAGAATTAGACAAGATGTTGAATCATTAGAATATTTCATTTCAATGTTAGCTTCTAGTCAAGCACGTATCTTTGATTTTCAAATGCATATTATGATTTCGGCTGATACCAGAGAAGAATTAGAAATCAAAAAAGTATCAGTTAAAAATTATATGGAAGCAATGGAGTTAAAAGCAATTCCACTTCGTTTTGAGCAAGAAAAAGTATTAAAATCAATGTTACCAATTTTCCCAAAACAAGATGTCGAAGAACGAATTGGAACACCTATTCCATCAATAACAGTAGCAGCTATGTATCCATTTATTTTTGATAGTATTAAAGATCCAGGTTTATCAACCTTATTAGGAATTGATTTTTCTGGTGGTGTTATTCTATTCAATCAGTTTTTGTATCAAATTAAAAAAGAGCATAATCGTAACAATGCCAATTTAATTATTTTAGGTACTAGTGGTAGTGGTAAATCAACCACCGCAAAATTAATGTTAAGAAGTCATATTCGTAACGGTTATCAAATTGTAGCAATTGACCCTGAAGGTGAAATTTCCGAAATGACAAAGTTATATGGTGGTAATTTCATTGATTTAGGAAAAGGTGGCGAATTTGGAATGGTTAATCCGCTGGAAATTATTTTAGATGCGGATGAAGATGAATTAGCCCAAGGATTAGGCTACACTGTTTTAACTAAAACTTTACAATTTTTAAAAGCTTTTATGAAATATTATGATCCTAGTATTACCGAAGATGTTTTAACTCTTTTTAGTGAAGTTGTTCAAGATACATATAAGCGTTTTGGAATTGATTTTAATAGTGATTTTTCTCAATTTAAAAGTACTGATTACCCAACTTTTAAAGATATATATGCAACTATTAAGGGGCGTCTTGCTCAATATCAAGAAAAAACTCATGAACAAGATATAATGGAACGTTTGGAATTGAAAATTAGACCATTAACAAAAGAATTAAAATATTATTTTGATGGTCACACTACAATAAGTGGTAATACTGATTTCATTGTATTTAATATTAAAGAAATAATGAATGCTGATGTTAATATTAGAAATGCTTTGTTTTTTAACATATTAAAATATGCATGGGGATTATGTTTAGATAAAAACGTTAATACAGTTTTATCAGTTGATGAAGCACATGTTTTATTGGGTAGCAATAATACTTTAGGTGCAGAGTTTTTAGCGCAAGTGCAAAGACGAGCACGTAAATACAATACAGGAACAATTATTATTACTCAGCAACCTAGTGATTTTACTGATCCTAATGTCATTACGCAAGGAAAAGCAATTTTCGATAATGCTTCATATTATGTTGTCATGGGCTTAAAGAAACAAGCTGTTGAAGATTTAGCAATGTTAATTGATTTAAATGATAATGAAAAAGAAAGTATAAAAAGATATAGTCAAGGAGAAGCTTTATTTGTGTGTGGTAGTAGGAGAATGCGAATAAATGTTGTTGCAACTGAAGCTGAACTTGAATCATTTGGTTCAGGTGGAGGTTTTTAATACAAAGTAGGGTGATTTAATGAAATTTAATAAAAACCTTTTTTCTAAAGAAAAATTAAAGAAAGAACTAAAGAAAAAGTTACGAAATAAAATTTTAATGGCAATTAGCTCTTATCTTGTTGGGTTAATTTTAATAGTATTTGGGCTCTTTGCCATATACTATATTAATATTAAGTTAAGTCCAAATTTAGATGTAACTTCTTATTTTGATACTTATAAAGAAAAACTTTCTGTTTTTTTAGAAAAAGGATTAAATTTTTTGAAGTTTGCTAAATTTAGTACTGATAAAGAAGTGTTTGTTAATAATACGATGAATCTTTATGAAGAATATGAAGAAAGAGGTATATATATAGATGTACCTTTAGTTTTAAGCACCCTTTTTTATCCTTATGTTGATTTAAGTGATTATGAAGTAGATGGTGAATTAATTGATAAAGAAGATGTAAAGAAAATTAGCGAAGATACGGTCGCTAAATTAATGCGTAACATGGTAATAATAAAAGAATCAACCTATGAGTGTATTAAACATGCGGAGGAAGATGAAGAGGGAAATGAAGTAATATCTTGGGAAGAAAAATTAGTGTCTTCTGAAGAATATTTAGAATTGGAATTACCAAGTAATCATGGTAGTTGTTCATCAACTTCTTCTGAAGTGGTAAAATATTCTTATAAATTGGATTATAATCATTATAAGGATTATCTTCGTGATGATTATATTATTAACAATGAAGAATTTAAAGTCCCAAAAGAATATGCAGATGAACGGTTAGAAGTTCATTTAGATAATTTAATTAGAGAAATAAATGAGTTATCTAAATATTTTCATACAGAATATTTAGGGGAAGAATATATAACTAAATATTATGGTACTCTTTTACAAAAAGGAATATTAAAATATATGGTTTTACCAGTTCACGAACGTTATCGAATTACATCACCATTTGGGCTTCGTTATCATCCAATTCATAATGAATGGCGTCTCCATAATGGTATGGATATAGCAGCTGCTGATGACAATTCAATTATGGCGGTAGCAGATGGGAAGATTGATTCTATAGTAACAGGTATTGGTAATCTATATAATGATGATACTGGAGTATGTTCGTCTGGTGATGCTAGAGGAAACCATGTTATAATTAAACATAGATTTACTGATTATGAGGGTTCGGCTGGATATGGATTGGGTAAAGTATTAGTTGAATTTGAAACAAGATATTTACATTTAAAATCAATAAATGTAAAAGTTGGTGATGTTGTAAAGCCTGGAGATGTAATAGGTGTTCAAGGAACAACAGGTTGTTCTACGGGTGCCCATTTACATTTTGCTGTTTTTATGGATGAAGAGTATGTTAATCCAGGTGATTTGTTTAATAAATAATATTAATAGCATATACACTTTTGATTGATTTTATGCTATACTACATATGTATAAGGAGGTCCTTATGAAGTTGAAACTTAGATGTGAACCAGAAGATTTTATGTATTTTATATATTTCGCTATATTTTTACTTTATGTAGTAGCGATTGGTGTTCTTAATATTTCCTCTTTAACGCAAAAACAAGAATGGTATGGAATAAATCCGATTGAAGCATTTTCACCACGTTTTTTATCAGCAACACTTGGCTTTTATTTGCTTGCTATTCTTGGTATTTTTATGGCAGTTTCATCGTATTTTTTTGAAAATGATAAAGGTGTTGGTTTTGCTAAGGGGAAGAAAACTAAAGATGGTTATTCGCGTTTAGCTAAAAAATATGAAGTACAAGGGGTATTAAAAAAGATTAATACAACTGCTCCTACGTACGAGCATGCAGGAATCCCGCTTATAACAAATAAGAAATATGCTTGGGT
>JAQUEG010000001.1 GCA_028685275.1 Bacilli bacterium | reverse complement strand
TATTATGATGTAGAAACAGGTTATTTAGCAAAAATTGAGAGAGAGAAAGATGAAAATGATAATAAATTGATTTTATTAGAATTAGGAACATGTTTTTATTGGTTGCCAGAATTAGAAATGTATTATCGTGCTTATTCTGATGAACAAATATTAAGGCGAAAATTAGGGATGTTAGAACCTAACAAAGAATTAGAAGAAAGAAAAAAATTAACCAAGCAAGAAATTAGCGAAATAGCAAAAATAATAAATAATGTTTCATATGAAAGAATATATGAATTATGTGAAAGAGAAGTAATATGTGAAGGAGTCGTAATTAAAAATGCACCAAAACTGGAAAAACCTTTTTTAGATTTAATCGAAATCTTAGAAATATTACGTGCGATTCCATACGCAAGAATGTATGAACTATTTGCCAAGTATAAGGATAGTTCACCGAAAACAAAAGAGGAAAAAAGTGAAGTTCTTAGTATGTTATCAATAATGAAAGATATTCCTTATAAAAAAATTATTAAAATATGCAATAAATACCAAGATAATTCATCTAGTGAATATACTAAAGAAATTATCGATATATTAAAAATATTAAATGAACTTAATGCTTTAGCATATGAAAAGATACCAAAAATATATGAAGATTATTTTTTTCCACCAGCGCGCTTAACTGGTCGGATAATTGTTAAAAAGAAAGATACCAAAGGAAATCCGAAGTAAGAAATTATTAAATAAAAATTATACTAATTTGAGGATTAGTATAATTTTTATTTGGCTAATGATACTTACTTATTTATTTAAGTTGCTACTTTTATTATTGTTTGGTAAAATTAAAAGCATAAGAGGTGATTAACTTGTTGTTAAAAATTGATAATTTAAATGTGTTAGTCGGTGATAAACAGATTTTACATAATTATAATTTAAATATAGATAAAGGTGAAATACATGCCATAATGGGTCCGAACGGTAGTGGTAAATCAACTTTAGCGAAAGTCATTATGGGGGCGGATGATTATAAAATAATTAATGGTGATATATATTATAATGATGAGGATATTACTAAATTAGAGGTTGATGAAAGAGCTAGAAAAGGAATTTTTTTAGCAATGCAATCTCCTTTAGAAATAGAAGGTATTAATAATGCTGATTTTTTAAGAACGGCCCTTAATACGAAAACAAAAACTAATGTTGATATATATCAATTTATTAAAGAAACAGAGGATGCTATTAATGAATTGAAAATGGATCTTAATATGCTCCATCGTTCAATTAATAGTGGATTTTCTGGTGGGGAACGAAAGAAAAATGAAATATTGCAAATGAAAATATTAAAACCAAAATTAATTATCCTTGATGAAATTGATTCTGGTTTAGATATTGATAGTTTAAAAATAGTTGCTCATAATATTCTTCAATATCAACAGGAAAATAAAGAGGTTAGTATTTTAATTATTACTCATTATCCTCGTCTTTTAAATTATATTAAACCAGATTATGTTCATATTATGACTTGTGGTAAGATTGTGAAGTCAGGCGATTATGAACTAGCTTTAAAAATAGAAAATCAAGGTTATAATAATGTAAAAACAATTAAAAACCAAAATAATAAGGAATCTACAATAAAGGAAAAAGAAGAACATGAATAAAATAAAAGTAGTAGCAAATGGTGAGTATCAAATTAATGTTAATCAAAATATTATTGTTAATGATTATACTAAATCATCAGAAGTTAATAAGGAATGGCTATTTATTTATGTACCTAGTAATATGGATGAGACTTTAGATTTAAAACTATGTAATACTAATACTAAAGAGAAAATATATATATTATTAGATGATAATAGTAAATTAGATTTATTTATGATCGCTAATAAACAATTACCATCTAATTATGAATTTAAATTTATTATAAAAGATAATAGTGAATTAGTTGTAAATAAATTTTATTATGGAAATGGACATCATGAAAAATTAATAATTGATTTAATTGGTTATAAAAGTAAAGTATATTATAATTTAAGTACTGTTACTAAAGATAAACAAAAGTATATAATGAATATTAATCATAGTAATCAAGAAACAGTTAGTATTATTAATAACCGTGGCATTACTATTAATAATACAGCGCTAGAATTAGAAATAAATGGTTATATTCTAAAGGGAATGAAAAAAAGTGTAATGGAGCAAACTAGTAAAATTATTACTTTAGGTGAAAATTATAGTGTTATTAAACCAAATTTATTTATTGATGAAAATGATGTTTCAGTAAGACATGGTGCATCCATTGGTAGTTTTCAGAAAGAATCAATATTTTATTTACAAACTAGAGGTCTTTCCAAAGCAAATTGTTATCAGTTATTAATGCAAGCTTTTATTTTATCAATATTAAAAATAACGGAAGAAAAAAAGAAAGAGCTTTTACAAATTGTTAATATAGGAGGTGAAAATCATGAATGTTCGAAATGATTTTCCAATGTTAAAGCAAAATATAATTTATTTTGATAATGGGGCAACTACTTTTAAACCATATTCAGTAATTAATGCGATTGTTGATTATTATAGTAATTATACTGCTAATGCTCATCGTGGTGATTATGATAATAGTTTAAAAGTTGATGAAAAATATGAAGGTACTAGAGAAAATGTTTGTCAATTTATTAATGCTAGTAATACAAAAGAAATTATTTTCACTAGTGGTGCTACTGATTCCTTAAATATGATTGTTAATGGTTTCTTTAAATATAATTTAAAAAGTGGTGATGAAATTTTAATAACAAGAAGTGAACATGCTTCTTTAGTATTGCCATGGTTTGAATTAGCAGAACAACTTGGTTGTATTATTAAATATATTAATCTTAATGAAGATTTAAAAGTAACAATGGATAATGTAAAAGCATCAGTTACTAATAAAACAAAAGTTATTGCTCTCGCGCATACTACTAATGTTGTTGGTGATATTAGACCAATTAAAGCAATAACTCAATATGCACATCAACAAGGAATTTATGTAGTTGTCGATGGGGCCCAAAGTGTTCCTCATATTAAGGTTGATGTGCAAGATTTAGATGTTGACTTTTTAACTTTTTCTGGACACAAAATGCTAGGACCAACTGGCATTGGGGTTCTTTATGGGAAAGAATTTTTATTAAAAAAATTGAAACCACATAATGTTGGTGGTGGTATGAATGTTGATTTTACTAGTTTAAAAGAGTTTTCATATCGAGAATTACCGCATCGTTTAGAAGCAGGTACCCCTAATATAGCAGGTGTTATTGGTTTAGGTGCTGCTATTGATTATATTAATAAAGTGGGAATTGATAATATTACTAAACATGAACAAATGTTAAAACAGTACGCAGTGCAGAAGTTAAATTCTTTACCTAATATTGAAGTTTATAATCCTAATACTAAAGCAGGAATTATTGCTTTTAATGTAAAAGGAGTATTTAGTCAGGATACAGCGGTTTATTTAAATAAATATAATGTTTGTGTTAGAGCTGGTAACCATTGTGCTAAGATGCTAAGTGAAGATATCAATGTTAGTAGTACTTGTCGCATTAGTTTTTATTTATATAATACAACCGAAGAAATTGATTATTTAGTATCATTACTTGATAATAAAGATATATTAAGGGAATCATTGTAGGTGAGAATATGAATGATGATTTAAAAAGAAATATTATTCTAGATCATTATTATAATCCTTTGCATAAAGGATTAGTTAATGATGATAGTTATATAAAAGTTAATGTTAATAATGAATCATGTATTGATAATATTGATTTAATGGTTAAAATTGAAGATAATGTTATTAGTGATATTCGTTTTGATGGGGAAGCTTGTGCTATTTCAACTTCAGCCACTTCCATTATGATTAAAATGTTATTAGGGAAAACCATTGAAGAAACTTTACAAATATTAAAAGAATATGAAAAAATGATTAATGAAGAAATATATAATGCCGATATAATTGATGAAGCTATTGTTTATAATGATATATATAAGCAACCAAATCGTAAGAAGTGTGCTTTGTTACCATGGCGAGGTTTAAAAAAAGTATTAAAAGAAAAATAAGTTTATACTATTATAATTGATGTAGGTGAGATTAGTGACAAAATTAACATATGAAACGCCCAAAGGGTTAAATGAAGAAATTATTTTGAAAATATCACAAATTAAACAGGAGCCAAAATGGATGACTGATTTTCGTGTAAAATCATATTATGCTTTTATTAATAGTCCGATGCCTGATTTTGGTCCTTATTTAGATATTGATTTTGGTCGACTTACTTATTATAAAAGAATAGATGATAAGGTTCATGCTGATTGGGATGAAGTACCTAATAAAGTTCGTAAAACATTTGCTGATATTGGTATTCAAAAAGCAGAAAAAGAGTATTTAGGTGGTGTATCAACACAATATGAAAGTGAAGTAATATATCACAATATGTTATCTTATTTAGATAAAAAGGGTGTTATTTTTGTTGATACGGATACGGCATTAAAAAAATATCCAAAATTATTTCGTAAATATTTTAGTCAATTAGTTAAATATGATGAAAATAAATTTACTAGTTTAAATGGCTGTGTATGGAGTGGCGGGACTTTTATTTATGTACCACCAGGTGTAAAATTAGATCGTCCATTACAAAGTTATTTTCGGATTAACACTAAAGATATGGGTCAATTTGAACGAACAATTATTGTGGTTGATGATGATGCTGAATTGGATTATATTGAAGGATGTACAGCACCGACTTATACAACTGATTCTTTACATGCAGCAGTAGTTGAAATATATGTTGGTAAAAATGCTCGTTGCCGCTATACTACGATTCAAAATTGGGCATCAAATATTTATAATTTAGTAACTAAACGTGCAATTGTCGAAGAAAATGGGTTAATGGAATGGATTGATGGTAATATTGGGTCTAAAGTTAATATGAAATATCCAGCCGTAATTTTAAAGGGTAAAGGCGCTAGAGGGAATTGTGTAACAATTTCGGTGGCTGATCAAAATCAAATTCAAGATACAGGAGCCAAAATGATTCATCTCGCACCATATACTAAAAGCAATATTATGGCTAAATCAATTGCGCGTAATGGTGGTAATGCTAGTTATCGTGGTTTAGTTAAAATAACAGAAGCAGCTACTAATAGTTATAGTAGTGTTAAATGTGATACTGTTATTTTAGATGAACAATCAAAAAGCGATGCCATCCCAACTAATATTTTAGCTAATCAATCATCAGTTTTAGAACACGAAGCTACTGTTTCTAAAATTAGTCAAGAACAATTATTTTATTTAATGAGTCGTGGTCTTACAATGGAGCAAGCCACTGAACTTATTATTTTAGGTTTTATTGATGTATTTAGAAAAGAATTACCAATGGAATATGCAGTAGAATTAAATAAATTATTACAAAAAAAAGAGTATTGTTTATAAATAAATTATGAATAAAATAATTAGATTATATAAAAGTGAGAATATATTTATTAGTTTTGATAAATATATTTTTTTTGTTATTTGCTTAATTTATTAATTATGTTTATTATGTTTTTGGGAGGAGGATAAATATGTTAAATCAAATTGTTATTGTTGGGCGGTTAGTACGTAATCCAGAATTAAGAGAAACCGAAAGTGGGAAAAAAGTAACTAATATTACAATTGCTGTTCCTCGATCTTATAAGAATGGCAAAGGGGAATATGATACTGATTTTATTGATTGTACATTATGGATGGGTATTGCGGAAAATACGGTGGAATATTGTAAAAAAGGAGATTTATTAGGAGTTAAAGGACGGGTTCAAACTAGAAGTTATGAGCAAGGAGAAGAAAAACGAAAATATGTAACGGAGGTTGTAGCTGAAAAAGTAACTTTTTTATCAACAAAAAACAAGGAATAGTCCTTGTTTATTAATATCAATTCAATATGGTATAATATGTTTAGTTGGTGATAAGATGGAAGAAAATTTAAAAAATATTGAACTTTTTTTCAATTATAATATGAAAATAAAAAATTTAATGTATGATTTGGCTTTTAAGGATGAATATGCATATAATCAAGAATCGTTAATTGAGTATGGAAATAAATTATTTAAAACATTAGATATAATAGAAAGTTATTTATTAAAGATTTTATTAATTTTTGAATATGATGAAAAATATATTATTGCTTTAAAGAAAAGATTTACTAATTATAGAGAAGAATTTATAAATGTTCAGAATAGTGTAATAGGTTTAAAAAAAGTTTATCAAAAAAACATTTCTGATATGCGTAAAAATTTTATTGATTCAGTAAATAAAAGTTTCATTGGCTATTATTTATATCGGGGGGATAATGTTTTAGAACCAGTTTCAATAAATGAATACTTACATTTTTTGCATGCTTCGATTATTAATAATGAAGAGATTTATCAAAAAATGCCAGAAATTGAATCAATAGGTGAAAATGAGTATAATTCAATTCATTTGTATGGAAAAAGAAATGATGCTGCTTATGAAATATTTAAATCTTTTCCGATAAAAGATACTAGAGTAGATATTTTAAGTTTAAATGATAGAATTTTAATTATGGTTAGAGATTTAGGGCATGCATTAATGATTGAAGTAACTTTTAAAAATGAACAAGCAATTGTAAATTATTTTATTCCTAAAATATGTAATTATTTAATGGCGAATGAATTACGAGGTATAACTGAAGTTAAAAATGATAGTAAATATGCAAAGGGTTCATTTGAAATAGAAAATAATTTATTAAAAGAAGTTTTATTTGATTTTCTGGTTAAAGTACCAAAAGATGAAGATATGTTTAAAGAAGGCGGTATGTGTTATGAGGAAAAGAATAAAAAAATTTTATAACTGTTAATATTATAAAATTTAAAATATGTAATGGAGATCGGAACAAAAAACAAGGAAAATTAAAATTCCTTGTTTTTGTAATCTCGATAAAAGATTTCATCTGGTTTCTTCCCAAATATATAAGCAATATTAATTGCCATTTGGTATGAAAGCCTTCTTTTCTTACTTTCTATTTGCCAATAGAAAGTTTTGCTGATATTCAGTTTATTAGCCATATCTTGATGTGTATAACCAGCGCTTAGTCGTAATTGTTTTAATGATGACATATTATCTCCCCTAAATTAATTATATAACTTTTTACTATAAAAAGGCAATACCTTTAAGTAATAATTACCTTTTATCATTTGTTTAATTATTGTATAATGGTAATATGATGGAGTGAATTAAATGAAAGAAGTTAATAAAGCAAAAGCGAGTTATGAAATTATTGATGAAGAAAAGAAAGAAATAATGTATGATAATGAAAAATGGGTCGATATAATATTAGATTATATTAAAAATATTAATCATATTAGTCAAGAATCTATTAAAGCGCGATATTTTCAAATAATTGATTCATTTTTAAGCAACAAAATATATAATCCAAATGGCTATGAACAGGAATTAGAGGTTATTATTAAAAGTTTTATTGAAAAGGTTATTATACCTAATTTCCAAAATGATATTACTATTATCTATGCTAGTTCGTTAATGGTTGCTATAAAAAAAGGAACAACTGACTTTGTAAAAAATAATCAAGAATTATTTACTACTGTTAAAGAATTGTTTAATATAGATAATAATCTTCAACGAAATGAAATTTATAATAATGTTTATCAAGAACTTAATGATCTTAATATAAAGAAATTAATTAATTATGTTGATATTACTACTGATCAAGGAATTGTATTTCAATTACTTGTTAATGGTAGTAAACAATTTGAAGATGTTATAATTAATAATTCGGTTTTATTTAATAGTATAGATATTGAAAGAGTCGATTTAAAATATGTTGAGAGTAACATTGAAGTACTTAAATTAGTAATAAATAACGATAAAAATATTAAACATATTTGTAATATGAATCAATTTAATATTCATAAAAACGATTTATATAAACTATTAAATAAGGTTATTTTTTCATTATCTGATTTAGAAAAAACTAAAATATTAGCTAATCCTAAGTTAATTAAACTAGATTTTTGGTATGTAAAAGAAATTTTTAACTCGATTAGTAATTCATTATTAAAAATAGATTTAATTATTTCATGCCCAAGTGCTTTTCGATATTTAACTGAAAATTATTATATTAATATTTTTAGCAATATGGAAATACAGGATATTAAAATATTAATTGATAAAATTGATTTTGATTTAATCACGGATCCTTATTTTCAAAAAGTAATTCTAGGAGCGATGATTGGGGTTAAAGAAGAAAAAATTAAAGAAGTGTTATTCAAACAAACGTGGTGTAATCATCCAGATATTATAACAAAAACGCAAATTTTATTGTTTATAATTAGTATTAAAAATGAACAACTTATCAGTAAAATTTTATTAAATGAACACATTATTAATAAACTTAATATTTTTGATTATGCTTTTATTTTAGGAACTTCCAATTTAAGTAAAGAAGTAATTATTAATATTCTTACTGCTCCTGAATTAAATTCTAAATATAATCAATATAATTTAACTGATTTAAATTTGGATAGTAATGATTTGGTAGCTATATTAAATAATAAATATATAGAATTAATGCAACAAATGATTAAAAATAAAGAAATTAATCTTGATTTAATTAATAGTATTAGTATAGCGGAAATTCTTGATGATAAATTATCTTTTTTTAATGAAAATATTGATATAATTATGAGGGGCTTATTATCAAAAGAATATCGTTCTAAACAGTTGGAAATTAAAACGATGTATTATATTTTAGAAAAATATATGGAATATTTAACTAATCAAGCGGGTATAAATTGTATTTGCCGTTGTCTTCCTACTATTTGTTTTAATGAAAATGAACAGGGAGAATATAGTGGGAATTATATTAAATTAAATCAAGAATATATAAAATCTCAGATGATTAATAATATTGAAGTGTTAATTACTATTAATCATGAAAAAAGGCATGTTATAAAAATTAATGACTTTAGAATTAATGATAATAATATTCAAATCTTGTGGATGCTTAAAGATTATTTATTGACCGGACGGTTTAAAGATAGGGAGCAAAAACTTGGTTTATCAATGTCACAAATATACCGAAATTATCAATATTTTAGTTATGAAAGTGATGCTCGATGTGCTTCTGTTATTGATACTATTAAATATTTAAAGGAAGTGGCACCTGATATAGCTGAATTTTTGATTTATGAATATACTGAAAAATTAAAAGAAGACATAAAAATTAAAGATAATAAAACGCGAATTATTTCAAATGATGGGGAGATTGATGATTTAGATAGTATTTTTAATTGTTATTGGCAAGATTTAAGTCTTACAAAACGGCAAAAATATTTAAATATGTATCCAATTTTAAAAAAGGAGTATAATGATGATGGAACGCGAAAGGATATTGTAGAATTAATATATGAAAGTAATATATGGTCGGAAAAGTTAAGACAATTTCATGTTGATAAAGAATTATTAAGAAGTGATGATAATTTATTAATGGAGTATTCTTTAATTAAGAAGAATATAACCTTTTATACTAAATTAATAAAACAACGATTAATGATTATAATTAATGATGATAATTTAAAATCATTACCTTCACAATTAACTATTAAATTATCAGACTGGGAAGTATTATCTTCTTATGATTGTGATGAACCGAGTTTGAAAACATTAGGTTACCAATATTTATTAAAAGCAATGATTGATTTTAAAAATTTTATAAAAATTAATGATTATGAAATAAACAAACCTATTTTACTAGAAATTTTTACTTCAATTTATAATAATTTATATGAGCGTTTAAGTAATACGTCGGTTGCTATGGATAAAACTTCAAATATAATAAATTGTAAATTAGATAATAGTATTAAATTACTAGAAGATTATTTATATGATAATAAATTAGAAATGATTGATAACAGGAAAGGGAGGAATAACAACGAAAAAGTTTGAATCTTTAATTAACAGTGATAAATCATTATTTTGGTGAAAAAGTATGAAAAAATTATTAAAAATAAAAAGAAAGGGAACGAGTATGAATATTATTGAAATAATAAATAAAAAAAGATTAAAACAAGAATTAAGTAAAGAAGAACTTGTATATGTTATTAATGGTTTTTTAACTAATGAAATTAAGGATTACCAAATGAGTTCGTTATTAATGGCTATTTGTATAAATGGGATGACTGAAGCAGAAACGATTAATTTAACTTTAACGATGTTAGATAATAGTGATATCTTAGATTTAAATCAAATTGATGGTATAAAAGTTGATAAGCATTCAACTGGTGGGGTTGGTGATAAAACAACGTTAGTAGTTGTACCATTAGTTGCTAGTTGTGGTGTTAAGGTAGCAAAAATGAGTGGTAGGGGATTAGGGCATACTGGTGGTACCATTGATAAATTAGAAGCAATTAAAGGGTTTAATGTTAATTTAAGCAATGAGGAATTTATTAAACAAGTTCAAAGGATTGGGGCAGTTATTACTACTACTAGTCATAATTTAGTACCAGCTGATAAAAAAATTTATGCTTTAAGGGATGTAACTGGTACGGTTAGTTCAATTCCTTTAATTGCCGCTAGTATTATGAGTAAAAAAATTGCTACGGGAGCAGACAAAATAGTACTAGATGTTAAAGTCGGAAAGGGTGCTTTAATTAATAATAAAGAAGAAGCCCAAGTATTAGCTAATTTAATGATTAAGATTGGCAATTATTTTAAGAAAGAAGTAGTAGTTGTTATTTCTAATATGGATTATCCATTAGGTAATAATATTGGTAATGGTTTAGAAATAGAGGAAACTATTAATATTTTAAAAGGTAATATTGATACAGATTTAGGTGAATTATGTATTGCTTTAGCAACGGAAATGGTTAGTTTGGGTAAAAGTATAACTTTAGAAGAAGCCAAACAATTAGTAATTAATAATTTACATTCAGGATGTGCTTTCGATAAATTTAAAGAAATGGTTACTTATCAGAATGGTGATATAGATGATATTAATATTGCTTCTCAAGTTATTGAAATAAGATCAAATAATAAAGGTTATATAACTAATATTGATGCTTTAACGCTTGGTAAAGTATGTGTCGATTTAGGGGCTGGCCGTAAACAAAAAGAAGATGATATTGATTATGGAGTAGGAATAGTATTAACGAAAAAAATTAATGATTATGTTCAAATAGATGATGTTATTGCTAAAGTATATGTAAATAAACTAGGTATTGACCTTAAAAAAATATTATCGGCTTTTACGATTGAACTTCAACCTATCAAAAAAGAACCACTAATATTAGCGGTTCTAAGAAAAAATATGTTTTAATTTTACTTTAAAAATTTAGCATAATATTCATCAAAAGTAATATTATTTTCATAAATATAAGTAGCTATTTCTTCACCAACATAACGTATATGCCAAGGTTCATATTTATACCCCGTTATATCTTCTTTATTTAACGGATAACGAACAATAAAACCATAACGATGAGCATTATTCTTTACCCAAGCATATTCAACGGTTTTTTCAAAATTAGAAAATGATAATACTGTATTATAAATATCGAGTGCTAAACCAGTTTGATGTTCAGAATGACCTGGTTTGGCTGAATAAGTATTAGCTTTTTCTTCGCCATCACGATCGACATATCGTTTATAAACAGCCTCTTGTGAATCGTAACTACGATAACCTGATACTACTTTTATAGTTAAATTAATACTTTTAGCATCATTAGCTATTGCAATAAAAGCATCAATTACTGGTTTAGTAGCTTTAATATCATTATTAATTGCATATTTAGTTCCAAATGATTGTAAGTTTTTCGGGATAAAATCTTTATCTAGATAGTAATATTTATTAACAATAACAATATTACTATCTGGATTTTTTGTTTTTTCTATCTTTTCATAGAAATTATAATCCAAATTCATATTAACATAATTAATTACCTTTTCATAACTATAATTTGTATTATCATTTTTATAAAGAATATATCGCTCTAGATTATTAATATCAAAATATTGATCAGTAATGTAATTAGTTAAATTAGGAATAATTCCTGTTTGATCAATAATTTGATCTATTTCATTTTGATTTAAATGTTCAAAAATATGATTAATTTCATCATTGCGATAACCAATTGCTTTTAAACCATTTAAATGTTCAATATATTTATCATAGTTTTTATATTCAAAATAAATATAATCAGTAAGATTATCAGCAATATAATTCCCTTCTAATAATGCTACTTCTAAAGTTTTTGAATAAATATCATTTTCAATTAAATAATTAGTTAAATCATAGTCAATAATTAACTCAATAGTTTGTTTATTATAATTTAAAGCTTTTAATTGTTTTTCAATACTATTATTTGTAATTAAGGAAACTCCTTTAAAAATAAAGAAAAAACATAATGCTGATAAAGCAAATATTAAGATGTAATATTTATAATTTTTGTTCATTATATTCACTCCTATTATAATTAATTATATTGCATTATTTTATTAGTGTCAATAATGTGTAATTAATATACTTATTTAAACATAGTTTTAAATAGAGGTGTTATGATGAAAAAAATATTAATATTATTATTTTGTTTTATGGTGTTTATATTTTATGTTAAAGCTGAGACATTAGAACTAGCACCAAAGGCGAAAAGTGCTTTATTAATGGAAGCTAGTACGGGGACTATTCTTTATTCTAAAGATATTCATAGTAAACATGCTCCTGCGTCAATGACTAAAATCATGAGTATGCTTTTATATATTGAAGCAATTGAAAACGGTAATTTAAAATGGAATGAATTAATTAAAATTTCAACGCATGCTTCTAGTATGGGAGGTAGTCAAATTTATTTAGAGGCAGGAGAAGTAATGAGTGTCGAAGATTTGTTTAAAGGAGTAGCAATTGCTTCTGGTAATGATGCTACTGTTGCTTTAGCGGAAAGAATTGGGGGAAGTGAAGATCATTTTGTGGAGTTAATGAATAAAAGAGCAAAGGAACTAGGTTTAAAAAATACTAATTTTAAGAATGCAAGCGGTTTAGATGCTGCTAATCATTATTCTTCTGCTTATGATATGGCAGTTATGGCTCGTGAATTAGTCAAACATGAGGATGTATTAAAATATACGTCAATATATGAAACTTATTTAAGAGAAAATACTGATGATAAATTTTGGCTAGTTAATACTAATAAAATTGTATGTTTATATTACTATAAATTTTTAGAAAGTGGGGATAAGAATATATATGTTAATAAATAAAGAATTGCAAATGGAAATCATGCGTTTTTTTTTAACTACTAGTATTCCAAAAATGCTAGAAGATAAAACGAAGTAGGAGTAAAAATGTTATTATTAACTGGTATATATATTCGTGTTTCGACCGAAGAGCAAGTTAATGAAGGTTTTTCTCTTAATGCGCAAAAGGAAAAACTAACTAAGTATGCAGAGTTAAATGATTGGGATATTTTTGATTATTATATTGATGACGGCATTAGCGGTAAGAACATTAAAGATCGACCAGAAATAAATAGGATGTTGAATGATATTAAAATTGGTAAAATAAAAAATGTTTTAGTATATAAATTAGATCGTTTAACTAGGTCATTATATAATTTAATGGAATTAATTAATTTATTAGAAATTTATGATTGTTCATTAAACTCTCATACCGAAAAATTAGATACAAGTAATGCGGTAGGAAGAATGTTTGTTAAAATTCTTGGTACTTTTGCGGAGTTTGAAAGAGAAAACTTAGCGGAAAGAATTAGTTTTGGTTATGAACAAAAAACTAAAGAAGGAAATTATACTAATACTAATGGGGTATACGGTTATAATTATATAATTGGTGAAGGTAAACTAGAAATAAACCAGGAAGAAGCTAAATTAGTTAATCGCATTTATAATTTATTTTTAGCTAATTATTCAATGTTAAAAATTAGTAAATTATTTAATATGGAAAAAGTACCAACGAAAAGAGGGGGCAAATGGGCACCCTCTACGATCAAATCCATTTTAACTAATCCTTTATATGTTGGTAAAGTTAGATATGGTGTTAGGCGAAAACATAAAACCTTTTTAGCAGATGGAACTAAACATTTACCAATAATCGAAAAAAGAAAATATGATAATGTACAAAAACTATTGAATAACAGATCCAATTTTAATACGAAACGGTATTCTAGTGAAAATACTTATTATTTTCATGTTTTGAAATGTGGTAATTGCGGTAGTAAAATGCATGCTAAACAACAAATTAAAAATGGAAAAACATATATAACTTATATTTGTAATGGACGAAACAATAATATTTGTACAGCTCCTGGTTTTTCACATGCAAAGCTTGAAAAAACTTTTGTTAATTATTTAAGTCAATTACCAAAATTATTATTAGATGATTCTATTTTTATTACTGATGACCCTAAAAAAAATAATTTAAAAATAAAACGTAAAATTAATAAAATAAAAAATAAAAAAAGTGAAATACGAAATTTATTTTTAGAAGGAAGGATATCTCTTACTGATTATAAAGTTTTAATTGATAGTTTAGAAAATAAATTATTAACTTTTAATAATGAATTACAAAGTAATAATTTATTATTATTACCAATGGCTAAAATAAAAGAAAAAATTATTGATATTAAATTAAATTGGGATTACTTAAATAATATGGAAAAGAAAATATTTTTAGAAAGATTTATAAAGGTTATCGAGGCAAAAAAAGAAGCGCAGGAAGTTATAATTATGAAGATAAAATTTAATAATTAAAAAAAATGGCAATATTATTGACAATTTGTCGATTTATGTTAAAATAAAATTATATATAATATAAGGTAACGAGGATATCTTAATAAAAATTATTTTTAAAAAGTAAAGGGAGCGATGTATTTATGGCAAAAAAAAGGCATGTAAGAAGAATTAGAAATCTTGTTTTTGTTAGTTCTTTAAGTGCTGTAATATTAGTAGTTTCAACATATGCATGGTTTGTGGGAATGCGAACTGTTCATGTAACTAGTTTTGATGTAGAAATAGCATCAACTGAAAGTTTGTTATTATCACTTGATGGGGAAAGATGGAGTTATGAAGTGAGTATTTCAAAATCAACTTTAGATGATGTATCATATGAAGGGCACACTAATAGTTGGGGTGGCGATGGTTTAATACCAATGTCATCAATTGGAATTATGGATGCTACTTCTTCACGAATGGTATTATATGAAAAGGCTAGTTTCACACCTACTCCTGGTGGTTATCGTTTGATGACTAGTCGTGTTGATAACTATACTCCTGGTCAACTTGAACAAGATGGGTATGTTGTTTTTGATTTGTTTATTAGAAATATTACTGGTAGTCAATATATTAAAGAATTAAATGAGGCTGATGAAGAAGCTATTTATTTAACAGTTGATTCGGAAGTAATAGTGGCAGCAGATGGTGTTGCTGATACTGGTATTGAAAATTCAGTCCGAGTTGCGTTTGGCCAAGTTGGTCGTATTATTGGAACTTCAAAAGAAACAGCTAAAATTACTGGTATTACATGTACAACAGATGATGATGTAACTGGTATTTGTCGAACTGCTCAAATATGGGAACCAAACGATACAGCTCATGTGGCGAATGCCATTAGTTGGTATAATGTTTCTTGTAAGAAAAGAACTGGTTCGGTTGTTACTAATCCATCATCTTATGCGGGTTCTTGTAATCCAGTTGTTGATGGTACTGCTTATAATACATATGCGGTGAAAACCAAAATAAATTCATCAAATAATGTGGATATTTATGATGGTACTGATTATAATACATATACAGGCAGTAGTGATTACTTATATGCATATCCATATTTTACTGATACAATGAAAATACAAGAAGGTACAAGTCGTCCACAATTTATGACTTTAGCACCAAATAGTATTACTAAAGTAAGAATATATATATTTATTGAAGGTCAAGATATTGATAACTATGATTTAGCGTCAATTGGTAAAAAAATTTCAGTTAGTTTTGGATTCACTAAAGAAAGATTTACTGGCGATGATATTGATTATGAAGGTCCAGATTTCACACCACCAGTGATTTCGATATTAGGTGATAATCCATTAGAAATTACGCAAGGTGAAGAATATGAAGATCCTGGTGTTACTGCTGAAGATGATCGCGATGGTGACATAACAGAAAATATTATTATTGATACTAGTGAAGTAAATACTGCAACTCCTGGTGTATATTATGTAACTTATACTATTAAAGATGCAGCAGAAAATGAAACTATTAGAACTAGAACAGTAATTGTTCGTGAATAATTAATTTAAATTAAACATACTAGCCAGTGGTTATGTTAGTAATGATTATAAAAATATAAAAGAGTAATCAAGGTTGGTTACTCTTTTATAAAAAGAAAAAAGGGTGGTATTATGACTAAAGAACAAAAAGTAAATTTTGATATGTCAACACTTAGTTTAAGCGAGTTAATTAAAGTTTATGAGGAAATAATTAATTTCTTAAACTTTTTAGAAGAAAAGAAAATAGTAGAGGAGAAGGTGGCACAAAATGAGTAACTTTTTAAAGTTCATTGAAGAAGATATTACGGCCAAAAAAACTTTACTTTCTACTATGCCTACTAAAACAAAAAGAGATATAAAAAAATACAACGAAAAAATTACAGATATGATTAATAAATATAATGAATATGAAGGAAGCGTAAAAAAATATCTTGATACGAAGAGTAGGTCATTTAATATTAAAAAAAAGAATAATGATTCAGAAAAATTGAGTAATCAAATTAATTCTTTAGAGCATGTACGTTTTGTTTTAAACCCTGACAATACTTATTATGAAAAAATGGGATTTGATAGTTTATTATATCAAATAAGTAATTATTATTATTTTAATTTTAATTGTTTAAACGAAATTATTAATAATTTTTTAGACAAGTTTGAATTAGTTGGAATTAAACTTACTGGTAATGATTTTGAATATACTTGCTATGTCAAAGAATATATGACTTCTTTTTTGGAAGTTAGATACAAGAAAAAAAGTAATTATGAGGAAGTTGCTAAAATATTCGAAAAAATTTATTGGGTTAATCCAGAAATTATTGAACATATTGAATTAAATTTTCGAAAATTAATTAAAAAATATGAAAAGGAATTTAATAATTATATTAATGAATTACAAAAAAAAGTAATGTTAGAAAATAGATTAAATAATTATGCTGACTGCTTAGAAAAATTAAAAAAAGCATATATTAAATTAAGACGTTCTGAGCGAGAAGATATATGTGATATTGTTGATTTAGCCAAAAATGGTGAAATTGAGATTAATAATTACTTTGATGAAAGTAAATTTAGGACTACGGCATATAGTAGTTTAATGATTGATTCATTAAATTTCGATGATAAAGAAAGGATGACTAATTTTTATAAAAAATTAGAAAAATTATTAATTAATTTAGAAGAATATAATAATTTTTTAAAGTTTATGCCATTATTCAATGATTTTAAAAACGAATATGAAAAACAAATACCAAATAGTGATAAAGATTTAAAACGGGAAGCGGTATTAAAAAGATTAAAAGAACTTATAACTAAAATAAATAATAAAGAAGCTAAATTAGAAAAATTAAATAAGAAAATATTTAGTGATGGCTTAGGTTTTTTTATGTTTAAAAATAACAATACCATAAAAGAATTAAAAAGCACCTCGATTAAATTAGCAAAAGAATTATATGAATTATATAAAGAATATGAACAAGAATGTTTTAATGATAAAGTTTTATCTATTTTAACTAATTCTTTAACGATTCCTGAATTACTACATTTATATTACAGTTATGATTATTTCAAGAAGAAAGCGATTAAAAAAGTATTCGATGTGACTACTTATGATGAAGTGATTAAATATAGTGAAGAATTTGATTTATTTGCTATGAATCCTACTAATGTAATAATAAAGGGTGTAACAGTATTTGAAGAAAATAATTTAGCAAGAGTAATTATGAATAGATATCGTTTAGATAATATCAATGTAACAGAAGAAACTTTAAGTTCAGAAGAATTAAATGTTTTAATTGAAAAAATTAAATTTTTATTAAGAATAAGCGAAATTGAAAATAGTGCAACTACAGTAGAAAAAATTTGGTTTATGGCCCAAGTTGAAAAATTTAATGCTTTGAAAAATAAAGAGAAATAAGACTTGAAAATCATTTATTAAAATTATATTGAATATTTTGTCGATATATGTTACAATAAATTTGATTAATAGTAAAGGGTATAAAAATATTAGAAGTTATTTTATTATTTTATGTATCATAACGGGGGGAATTAAAATTTAGGTTTTAATTAAAATGGTGAAAAATAGAGGGAGAGCGATGTATAATGCCAAATAAACGAATATGGCAAAACAGAAGTGCGAAAAATCTAATGATTATTTGTACTTTAAGTGCAATAGTGTTAATTGTATCAACGTATGCATGGTTTGTAGGGATGCGAACTGTTCATGTAACTAAATTTGATGTAGAAATTGCCTCAACTGATAGTTTATTACTATCATTTAATGGTGCTGTGTGGGCTACTGAGAGAAGTATTTCTTAAAATACTTTAGATGAAGTATCGTATGAAAACCATACTAA
>JAQUEG010000077.1 GCA_028685275.1 Bacilli bacterium | reverse complement strand
GACCTAAAGGAGAGTTAATACTTAATATTCCCGATAATATAAAAATCAAGATTGAAGAACAAGCATTAACGGTTGAACGTCAAAATGATTTAATGGCAACTAAAGCGATTCATGGAACGATTAATTCCCATATTTTTAATATGATTAAAGGGGTTAGTGAAGGTTATGAAAAAGGATTGGAAATTGTTGGTGTTGGTTATCGTTTTCAATTAAAAGATAAAAAAATAATTATTAATGCAGGTTATTCACACCCAGTTGATATTAATATTCCTGTCAATATAACAGTTGAATCAATAAGTAATACGGAAATTGTTATTAAAGGAATTGATAAACAAGCAGTTGGTGAATTTGCGGCACAAATTCGTAAAATTAGGAAACCTGAACCATATAAAGGTAAGGGAATAAGATATAAAGGTGAACAAATACGTCGCAAAGAAGGAAAAAAGGCTGCTAAATAATATGCAAAGGAGAAATGAAAATGATTAAGAAACAATCAAGAAATGAAATGCGAAAAGTTCGTCATCAACGAATTAGGGAAACATTATCAGGCACTACTAATAAACCTAGACTTAATGTTTTTCGTTCTAATAAACATATTAGTGCACAAATAATTGATGATGAAAAAGGAATAACTTTAGTTAGTACAACATCAACTGATAAAAAGTTAAATATTAAAAACGGCGGAAATATTGAAGCAGCTAAAATTGTAGGAGCAGATATTGCTAAAAAAGCAATTGCTTTAAAGATCCAAAAGGTTATATTTGATCGTAGTGGTTATTTGTATCATGGTCGCGTTAAAGCATTAGCGGAAGCTGCTCGTGACAATGGTTTAGAATTTTAAGGAGGGTAAGATATGACATTTAGAGATAAAGAACGAGAAAAAAAAGAATATGAAGAAATGGTTATATCGATTAATCGCGTTACTAAAGTAACAAAAGGTGGACGCCAATTTCGTTTTAATGCAACAGTAGTTGTAGGAAATCGTAAAGGTTTAGTCGGATTAGGTACAGGTAAAGCTAATGAAATTCAAGACGCAGTAAAAAAAGCGATCCAATCCGCTACTAAAAATTTAATTAAAGTACCATTGATTGAAGAAAGAACCATTCCTCATGAAGCAATTGGTATTAGTGGAGCAGCTAAGGTTTTAATTAAACCAGCTAAAGCCGGAAAAGGAGTTATTGCTGGTGGGCCAGCACGTGCTGTTTTAGAAATGGCAGGGATTCAAGATGTTATTTCTAAATCATTAGGCTCTAATACTAAAATTAATATGGCTCGCGCTACTATAAATGCATTAAAGCAACAAAAAAGTATTGAAAATGTTATGCGTTTACGTGGCAAAACAAAAGAGGAGATTTTAGGATTATGAAATTGAATAATATAAAGTATAATGCTGGTGCTAAAAAAAGTCCTAAACGTTTAGGACGTGGTTCTAGTAGTGGCACTGGAAAAACTAGTGGTAAAGGACATAAAGGACAAAAAGCACGTAGTGGTGGCGGTGTTCGTCCTACTTTTGAAGGAGGTCAAACGCCTTTATTTAGAAGAATTGCTAAACGTGGCTTTAGTAATTATAACTTTAAAACTGAATATGCTGTTATTAACGTTAATACTCTAGAGCGCTTTGAAAATAATACAGAAGTAACACCAGAACTTTTACAAGAATTAGGAATTATTAAAAAACCATTAGATGGTATTAAAATATTAGGTCAAGGTAATTTGACTAAAAAATTAACTGTTAAAGCACATCAATTTTCTTTAACAGCTAAGAAAAAGATTGAAGCAGTTGGTGGAAAAACCGAGGTGATTTAAGATGTTTGCATTAGTTAAGCAAATAATGAATCCTAAAAATAAAGATATCAAACAGAGAGTTCTATTTACTTTAGGAGTTTTATTTATTTTTGAATTAGGGACAGTTATTCCAATTCCAGGAACTGAAAATATTGTTAAAGATTTAGGATTCCTTGAATTATTTAATGCCATGGGTGGTGGTGCATTAAAAAACTTTTCCATTTTTGCTTTAGGAGTATTTCCTTATATTTCAGCTTCAATTATAATGCAATTATTACAAATGGATGTTATTCCTTACTTTACTGAATTAGGAAAACAAGGTCATGTTGGCAAACAAAAATTAAATAAAATTACTAGATATTTTGGTATAACAATTGCTTTTTTACAAGGGTATGTTTTTTCAATTGCCTTTTTACCACAAAATTTATTGGCTATTGAATATATGCGTGTTGCTGTTATATTAACAGCAGGAACTGCCCTTTTATTGTGGTTAGGAGATCAAATAACTCAAAAGGGAATTGGTAATGGGTTATCATTAATTATCATGGCTGGAATTTTATCAACCATTCCAATGATGTTTGTTAATGCTTATCAAGAAATAGTTGATTTTACTAGTACTCAAACTACATTTATTAGTTTAATTGGTTTCTTGATTTTTGTTTTAGTATATTTAATAATTGTTATAGGGATCATTTATATTCAACAAGCAGAACGAAGAATTCCGATTCAATATGCTAACCGTACTACTACTGCTTATGGAGCAAAACAAACATATATGCCAGTTAAATTAAATTCAGCTGGGGTAATACCAGTAATTTTTGCTTCAATGGCAATTGCGGTACCAGCTACCATCGCGCAGTTTGTAAATAATGAAAAAATGACTTTATTTATAGAGAAATATATTAGTTATGATACTATTACTGGTTTTGCTTTTTATGTTTTATTAATTGTTTTCTTTGCTTACTTTTATACTTTTTTGCAATTAAAACCAGATAAATTAGCTAATGATTTACAACAAAGTGGCGGTTATATTCCGGGTATTAGGCCGGGAGGAGAAACCACTAAATATATATCACAAATTTTATCAAGATTAACTTTAGTAGGTGCTGTTTTCTTAATTGTTATTGCAGGTTTACCAATTATATTTTCAAATGTATCTAATTTAAGTTCTAACATTACAATTGGTGGTACTGGATTATTAATTGTGGTAGGCGTATTATTAGAAACTTATAATCAATTAGAAGGTAAATTATTAACTAGAAACTATAAAGTAAGGTAGTGATATCATGGCTAATGTTATTTTTATTGCACCACCAGCAGCTGGTAAAGGTGTTCAATCAGAATTATTACAAACAAATTATAAAATGCTTCATGTTTCAACTGGTGATTTATTACGCCAGGAAGTGGCAACTGAAACTGAATTGGGTGGTCAAATAAAATTACTTATGGAGCAAGGTTTATTAGTTAGTGATGAAATAGTTATATCATTATTAACTAAGAAGTTAAAACAAAGTGATTTAAGCCAAGGTTATATTTTAGATGGGTTTCCACGTACAATTGAGCAAGCACAAAGATTAGATCAATTAACGAAAGAAATAAAAGCAGAAATAGATTATGTATTTTTCTTATCTGTTGATAAAGATATAGCGTTAAAACGTGCCCTTGGCCGGGTAACATGTTCAAATTGTGGAACTATTTATAATGAATACTTTGATACTTTTGTAACCCCAGGTGTTTGTAATAAGTGTAATTCAATATTAGTAAAAAGAAATGATGATAATGAAGAAATTTTTAGTCGTCGTTTCGATGAATATCTTACTAAGAGTAAACCATTAATTGATTATTATATAGATAAAGGTATATTTCATGAAATTGATAGTTCTAAAGATATTATGAATGCCTTTAACCAAATAAAAAATATTATTGATAAGGATATTACTCATGATTAATATAAAAACGTTACGTGAAATTGAATTAATGGAGAAAGCCGGTAAAATTGCTTACCAAACTCATCAATTTATTAAAAAATATATTAAACCAGGAGTTACAACAAATGAACTAAACGATTTAGTTGAACAATATATCTTAAGTCATGATGCAACACCTTCGTTTAAAAATTATGAGGGCTTTCCGAAAGCAATTTGTGCATCAGTAAATGATGAAGTTGTACATGGTATTCCTAATAATCATAAATTACAAAAAGGTGATATCATTTCCATTGATATAGGTGTTAATTATAAAGGTTATCATAGTGATACTGCATGGACTTATTCGGTAGGTGAGATAAGTGAAAAAAAAGAATATTTATTAAAGCATACCAAACAAGCTTTATATGAAGGAATTGAACAAGTTCGTCCGGGGAATAGAGTTGGTGATATTGGTTTTGCTATTAGTAAGTATGCTAAAAAATATAATTTAAAGGTAATTAAAGAATTAGTAGGTCATGGCGTTGGTAACAATATTCATGAAAAACCAGATGTTCCTAATTATGGTCATCCCGGTACTGGCCCTTTATTAAAAGAGGGAATGGTATTAGCGATTGAACCAATGTTTAATTTAGGAACAAGAGAAATATATATAAAGGATAATAATTGGACCATTGCTACTGTTGATGGTCAACCTTCC